>DAIO01000079.1:0-6042 GCA_002498745.1 Methanosaeta sp. UBA533
AAGTTGAGGGAAGGATCTCCGAAGTCAATATAATGTCCCAATCGGCCACCATAATCGGGTGAATATCTCAATTCGGCTCATAAAGCTTATGGACTTGAAAATGGATCAGAAAAGCTATGAGACCAATTGAGACCATTTGTGTGCTGTCCATATCCCTGCTTTTAGCATCGATAATGGGCTGCCTGGCAGAGGATAGCACTGGTTCCCTTGAAGGCAATCCGGATATTCCAAAGACAATGCTGCCGGATGGATTCAAGCTGTTGGCTGCCCTCCCTGAGATGGACTCCAATGTGAATATGACCGATTATATAACCGAGTTCTATGGAGAAAAGGAGATCAAGCCGGTCAATATCTCTGTAGGAATATATCAGTGGGAGGCCAAGGAAGGCGGCCAGCCCTATGATGCCAAGGTCACATATATCCGGTTGCCTGATCAGGAACAGGCACTGGCAGCCATCAATAACTTCAGGTCCCAGGAGGATTACACCGATCAGATCGCCAGAGGCCTTGAGATATTCGGAAATGCCACAATTAACGACCACGATGCTCTGGAGATAAGACACATCCAAAATAGCAACAGCTATAAATATATTTATCTCTGGAACAATTTAGATCTGGTGGTACTGGTCGAAGGCAACAATGATAGAAATCAGAGCCTGCAGCTTGCTTCTGCCACAGGACTCTGAAAATCTTTTTTTACCGATAGTTCAGCTCGAGATCTCCCTCACGCCAGCTGTAAACCGGATAGCTCTTTCTCCTGTGGTCCGATGCCTGCAATGCCTGCACCACTAGGGGCACAGTGATGGTGGCATCGGAGAAGACCTGCACCTTGCTTGCCTCCTTTTTCACCTTGCCCCAGGAGACCGCCTCCTCAAATGTGCAGCCTGATAGGCCCCCCCAATGAGGAGAGTCAGCGGTATACTGAATGGCATAGCTATGCCCTCCGGAGTAGTTGCCTATGAGCTCCGCTATGACCTCGGTCTGCTGGATGAAGTTCTTGGGGACCCCGCCACCGATATATATCACACCAGTCTGGGCGGACCTCTCCACTATCCTTGTGATCTCATCCACATCCTTGATCTGATCGACCAAAACCCGGCAGCCTTCGCGCAGGGCTAGAACCATCCCAATGCCCCAGGAGCTATCTCCCAGAGCAGGAACGAATATGGGGACACCAGCTTTATGGGCGGCACCGAGGATGGTGGTATCGGGCAGTCCCTTGCCCACCATCTCCATCAGCTCGCGGGAGGAGTAGCGGCGGTCCTGGTCCAGGCCCTTAACGAAATCCGATATGTAGTTGTCTGCCTTATGCAGCTCGATCTCCGAGACGAATACATCGTATATCCGGTCGATCTTGCATTCATTCAGGTAGGCGTCGTCAGCACACGAGCTCCCCCGAAAGTGAATTATCCCCAATCCCTCGCACAGATCGTGGAATAGATTGGCCCCAGTGCTCACCAGACAGTCAACCTTCCTCTCCCTCAATAGATATGCAATGAACTCCCCGAGCCCTGCTGGGACCATAGCTCCCGCCAGTCCCAGGAAGATGGTTACATCCTCGTCCATCATCCTCTCCCAGACGCGCAGAGATGTGCCAAGCTGGCCACCCTGAAAGCCCATCCTGCCCATATCTCCAACCAGCTCAGCGACGCCCCGGTCCTTCATGGGGATCGTCGTCCTCTCTTTATTGCATATCAAGTCATGACCGTGACTATGTTCCATTCTATCCCTCTTCAGCCTCTGGTTATAAATCGGACTGGAGACTCTTAAAGATTATCCACTCGTGAAGTTTTATATACCTATAGGATTTCTTAAGCAAGGTTCGAAGAGAACGGGCTCCGCATCACGAGAATGCAGAGTCAAAATGTTAGATGATTATGATTTTAACTGGCAAGCAGGGGATGGCAGCAGATGAAGGCATACAGGGATCTGGGGGCAGGCAGCAGATGAAGAAGGCGGAGATCTATGTGGAAAGCTGAGGATTCTATCGAGCTCTACGGAATAGAAAAATGGGGCAACGGCTATTTTTCTGTTAACGAGAAGGGAAATGTCGTCGTTCTTCCCAATAAGAATTTGTATCAATCCGTGGATATCATGGATCTCATTGAGGAGATAGAGAAATCCAGGGATCTGGAGTTCCCCGTCCTCCTCCGCTTTCCCCAGATGCTGGAGGACCGGATAGATGAGATCACAGGCGCATTTATGGGAGCTATAGAGGAGTTCAATTATTCCGGCACTTATCAACCCATCTTTCCCATGAAGGTCAACCAGAGAAAAGAGGTCATCGAGTATATCATCAAATACGGAGCCAAGCATAAGATCGGTATGGAGGTGGGAACCAAGGCAGAGCTTTTGGCTGCTCTCTCTTTGGGCCTGCCAAGATATGCTCCCCTGATCTGCAATGGCTATAAGGATGAGGATTACCTCCGCCTCGCCCTGAGCATTCACAATCTGAACAATATAATCATAGTGGTAGACCTTTTCGAGGAGATCTACGACATCCTGAAGTACGCCGATGCCATGGGGGTGGTGCCAAGAGTCGGGATGAGGGTGAAGCTCTTTGCCCGCGGCTCCGGCCGGTGGGTGGAGTCGGGTGGGGAGTCTGCCAAGTTCGGCCTCTCTACCAGCGAGGCCCTGGAATTGATGAGAATCCTCGAGGAGAGAGGGCTTACTAGCAGCCTGAAGATGCTCCACTTCCATATCGGCTCGCAGATAACCGACATCCGGACGGTCAAGAACGCCATGAACGAGGCGGCGAGGGTTTATGCCAAAGCGCGAAAGATGGCCGATATCGAGTATCTGAATGTGGGCGGCGGCCTCTCTGTGGACTACAACGGCTCGAACACCGCCACCCCTTCCAGCGCCAACTATTCTCTGCAGGAGTACGCGAACGACATCGTCTATACGGTGCAGAAGATCTGTGATGATGAGGAGGTCCCCTGTCCCACCATTGTCTCCGAGAGTGGAAGGGCCATCGCCGCTTACCATAGCATGCTCATCTTCAAGATAATCGGCAGAAAGAACGCCAAAAGCTCCCCTCTCCGGCCCCCGGATGATGAGGCACCCATGCAGATCGATGACCTCTGCAGCGCCTTCAAAGAGATCAACATCGATAACTACAAGGAGCACTACCATGATGCTCTGCAGTATAGAGACGAGCTTTACGACTCCTTCAATCTGGGGAACATCGGCCTTGAGGAGAGGGCCAAGGGCGAGACCCTATTCTGGATGGTCTGCAAGAAGGCGGCATTCCTGGCCAAGGAGGCAGGGGATGAGTCCGATGAGTTTTTAGAGCTGAAAAAGCTGGTCAGCCAGAAGTATATCGGCAACTTCTCTCTCTTCCAGTCCGTTCCAGACATGTGGGGGGTGGAACAGATATTCCCAACCATTCCTCTGCACCGCCTGGATGAGATGCCCAGCGAACGAGGCAGGATCGTGGATATCACCTGCGACTCAGACGGGGAGATCAAGAAGTATGCTGGGGACAGCGAGGGCCTGGAGTATCTGGAGATGCATCCCCTGCTGGAGAACCAGGACTATTATCTGGGCATCTTCCTCCTGGGAGCATATCAGGATACCCTGGGAGATTTCCATAACCTTCTGGGCTGCGCTCATGAGGTGCATGTCATGGCAGAGGATGGGGAGTGGTATATCTGCCAGAAGGTGGAGGGCGACACCTGCAAAAAATTGCTGGATTTCTTCAACTACGAGACCAAGGACTACATCTGGGAGATCATGGATCAGTGCGTCACCAGAAAAGAGAGCATCCGCAAGCGGGAGCTGGAGCAGATCGAAGCAGAGCTGAACCGCACCCTCAAGGGTTATACCTACTTCATCACCCGTCCCCGGCGGCAGTCGAAGAAGAAGAAAGAGACGGAGAAGGATACGGGTCAGCGGCGTCCTGAAGCACTGAAAGGCTGAAAAGCCATTAGGTGGCAATAATCTTAAGTTCCTGAGGGCATTATCAGGTTGCTGATGCATTCCACGTCACAGGTCAGCAGCCCTCTCTTGGCCATTCCTGGAGTTCTGGCCAGCATTTTTTCTCTGGCCATAGGGCTGGTGGCTCTCGTAACCTCCCTTGCCTCCTTTGGCCGCCAGGCAGAGTATGGATATCTCATCTCCCCGGGAGCGGGCGGAATTCTGTTCATTCATCTCGCTCTTGCAGGAATGGTGGGAATGGCCATCTATCTGGAGCAGGAGAAGGGGGCAAGATGGCTCCAGATCTCAATAGCTCTGGTCGGTCTACCATCCCTTATCCTCTTTGCATACTTTCGGGAGTGGCTAGGCGGCATCTTTTTGATTGCTATCGCTGCTGCGGTCCATCATTCGTCCCGAAGAATGAGCAGCGCTCCCTTGCTCCTCTTTTCCGGCCTGGTCGGCTTTCTGGTCGCCCAGCTGGCCATAACCACCCTCCCTTATGGCTGGAAGGCCTGGGCCATCTCCGGGGTGCTCTTCGTCCTTTCCGGACTGATCGTTCTGCTGAATGGCTATCTGGCCCTCCTGCCCACTGACCGGGGCCGGGGAGCAAGCTTTGGCAGCCGGCTTCTCTATGCCCTCTTCTTTTCCCTGGTCGCATTCGGGGCCATCGCTCTGCTCATGCAGGTTCCTCATGATGCTGGTGGGAGAATTTCAAATGTTTGTGACGGCAACTGTTCGAATAGCTCTGCTTCCGGCACCACTGCACTCCTGGATCCAGGAGACCTTCGAGAGGAGATCATCGCGCCGGAGGATGTGCGGACATTTCCTCAGGGGGAGAGCATACTCTTTCAAGCTCGGGCCTGCGAGAATGAGCCATGCCAGTATCTCTGGTGGTCTGACCGGGACGGCATCCTGGACAGCAATCAGTCCTTTTCCCGCATGGGCATGACAGCTGGATGGCATTCCGTCACTCTCACTGTCACCGATGGCACCGGCCGGACGATCCGTGATTCCATAGAGTTGGGAGTCGCACCGCCCTCTGCCTGCAGCAATGTGTCTGCTCTGCCCAGATACTATCCGGTGGACACCCCCTGCCGGGATATCTGGCCCAATGGAACGGAATCCTGCCAGGAGATCGAGGTCTGCCATCCCGGCCTGGACTACATCGTGCTGGACGCTGTGCGCTGCTGCAACGGTACCGCCACCAGCCCGGCCTGCTCCTGGGCGCGCGCCCATGCCGATGGCGACAATAAGAGATGCAGGGGGCTTTACATCATTCGCGCTTTCGGGCCGGACGCGGTTTATATGCAGGGCTATGCACTTTTCAAGGCCTGCTGCTCCGGCTATCCGGAATGCACCCGCACCTCCTGGCCGAGCCTCGCCGGGACAGTATCCTTCCGGGAGGGGTTCAACCAGAATGTAGCTAACCTCTCCTGTCGGCAGGAGGAGTGGGGAGTTTCCGCCTGGCGCTCAGACACGAATATGAGCGAGAACAGTGCTGTTCTGGGGCTCTTTCCCTCCCATGCTACAGTCAATATCCTGCAGACGGGTGTGTGTGTGGATTATGCTGCAGCTCTTGCCACCGCTTTGCGCAAAGCGGGCTACAGCAAGAGCGAGGCCATGGTTGCCGCCAGCCTGGGATATGATCTGCCCTTGCTGGGAGACCATCCCGGCCATGCCTATAACCTGGTGAAGCTTCCCGGAGAGGAAAGATATCATATCGTGGATACTACCGGCAACGGGGAGGGCATAAATCCGGAGGGATTGCCGCATTACTTCTGGTTTGTGGGGAACTTCATGAACCAGCCTGTCCGGATCCGGGTCTTTGACTGGTGGGTGGGCTACTGCAGCAAGATCTCGCCCTATGGATTCAATGATCTGGGCAGCTTGAAGGTGCCCGCGAGCGCGGAGATCTGCGGATGTCCGGGCTGATCGGCTGATGATTGGACAAATCAGAGGCATATCTGGGGCAAATCCCCCGTGCCACTATCACCGATGGACCCTTCCGGATCAACTCCTCCCGTAAGACCAGCTCTGCCTTCTGGACCGATCCGAGAAGATCAAGATAGCGCACGGGCAGCAATCCTTCTAAAATGGGAGCGAGATCCGGTACCATCTGGCCTC
>DAIO01000050.1:0-7176 GCA_002498745.1 Methanosaeta sp. UBA533
AGCGGATGGAACAGCGCCAAGAGGCAGGAGCTCAAAGACAGGAAGAAATACAATGAACTGGCCTAGATCTGCGAAAGGTATATATCGGATATACATGCAGGTGGTTTTGCCTTTGAGGCAAATTGGAGGACTCAATAATGCCCGCAGTTGTTAATAGAGACGAATGTGTAAGCTGTGGAACCTGCGTCGAGGAGTGCCCGGAAGAGGCCATCAGCCTGGACGACGAGGAAATAGCAGTTGTAAATAAGGAAAAGTGCACTGAGTGCAAGACATGTATTGAGGCTTGCCCCTCTGAAGCAATCAGCATGGAGTGAGTGCAGCTCCATCTCATTTTTTTAGCGAATTAACGCTGCTTTCGAACTCAAGCGCCCTGCTTTTCCGTCGATGGCACTTCGGCAATGGCCTCATAAAAGGCCTCCCAGTCGATGCTGGTGGCGACGCAACCGGATGTTAAGAGAGGCACTCCCCTGGCAGGTATGCCATGGCTGTGGCAAAGATCCAAGCCCTCTTTTATCTCCATATGGCATCCCACTCCTACAATAGCCCCAGGGCGGTATTTTTTAATAATCCTCTTTATGAAGCTGGAGCCGGGAACAATGAATAGCTTGTAGCCCATGCCTTCAGCATATTTTTTGGCCTCGCCAATTCCGCAGCGGCCGCAGTTGACGCACATTATCCCTTCTGGGGTGAGCTTGGCTGGGCACTGGACGCTCCGGAGACACTGAGGTATGAAGATGAAACGCTTCTCATAAGGAGTGTTTAAAAATTTTTTTGTATTAATATAATTTCTCAGGCGCACGCCCACATCATCCACCATGGAGTCATCAGCTCTCGCCACCCAAAACAGAGACTTTATGACGTCCTCAAGAAGCATGATGCCTAAAAGCATGTATCTGGCGGCGAAGAAGTTGCCGGTCTTGAAGGAGTAGAGGATGAGCAGAGCCACCAGGATGGAGATGATGAGGACGGCGGCAGCGAGTAAGACCACCGCCTGGCCGATGAGATAGAACAGCTGGTTTAAGTACTCCGGAAGCATGTACTAATCTTCAAATCCCTGGCTTATAAACCTGCTACCAGGATATGCTGCCAGAAGAACGGCGCAAGTTTTTTATCTCACCTGGCAGTGAGCATTATACCTTCGCCATTATGAGATTTAATGAGGATTGAAAGATGGCAAAATTGCATAGCCGAAAAGGGGGCTCCTCTCGGTCCCGACCGCCCATGGTGACCAAAGCGCCAGAGTGGTCTGATGTGTCCAAAGAGGAGCTGGAAAAGACAATCATGAAGCTGCACGATACAGGCATGTCCCCAAGCCGCATTGGCCTCACTCTGAGAGATCAGTATGGAGTGCCGAACGTTAAGCTGGTAATAGGAAATAGCATAACCGGCTTTCTGAGGGACAACAACGCTCTGGCGGATATTCCAGAGGACCTGACAAATCTGATGAGAAAAGCGCTCCATGTGAGAAAGCATATCAAAGCCAATAAGAAAGACGTTCACAATAAGAGGGCTCTCCAGCTCACTGAGAACAAGATAAGAAGAATGGTGAAATACTATCATGACTCCGGGCGTCTGGCTCCGGACTGGACCTATTCGCCCGAGACCGCTGAGATTCTCATCTCATGAAGCGGCTGGACAAAGTGGCAGAAGCCATCGCCCGGTCTATCCGGCATTGCGAGCACATGCGGGTGATCTCTCATAACGATGCCGATGGCATTACGTCCGCCGGGCTGATCTGCCATGCCCTTCTGCGCGCAGGCATTCCTTTCCAGGCCACATTGGTCAACCGGCTGGACCGGTCTGTGATCGATGGCCTGACCGGACCTGTGGTCTTCTGCGATATGGGGAGCGGAAAGCCGGATCTGATCTCCCTGGTACAAGGCGAGTGCTTTGTTTTAGACCATCATCGACCGGTGGGAACGCTGGACTGTATGCACCTGAACCCCCACCTCTTCGGAATAGATGGGGCTTTTGAGCTGTCTGCAGCGGGCACCGTCTATTCTGTGGTCCGTCATATGGGCGACAATGTCGATCTGGCAGGCCTCGCCCTGGTGGGAGCAATGGGCGACCGCCAGGCCATGATCGGGGCGAACAGATCCATCCTGGAAGAGGCGGTGGCCAGCGGCGCAGTGCAGGTCCGGGTCGGTCTCAAGCTCTCAGAAGACGGACCGGTGGAGGATGTCCTGGCAAGGAGCATAGAGCCGCTACTGGACTTCACCGGCGACCGGGAGAAGATCAAGAAGTTCCTGGATGATCTGAATATAAAGGGCAATGTCCAGTCCCTGGCGGGGGATGATCTGACCAGGCTGGCTACAGCATTAACCCTCAAGCTGATCATGCAGGGCAGCTTTGCTGCGGATTCGATTTTAGGAGAGGTGATCCGCCTCCGCCATGAGGTGGTGGAAAACTCCCTGCATATGGTGCAGCTGCTCAATGCCTGCGGCAATAGAGATCTTCCCGGAATTGGGCTCACATTATGCCTGCGGGATCACGGCGCGCTCCTCGAGGCCGAGAGGCTGGCGGATGAGTACAAAGAACACATCCTGCGAGAGATTAGCCTCCTTCGAGAGCAGAGCAGACAGATGAAGAACCTTCGCTACCTAAAGAGGGTGAATATGGAGGCGGGGGCGATCGTCTCAGGCCTGGGGATTCGGTATCTTTACACCGATCTGCCTTTAGTGACATTGAATCACAAGGATGATATGATCAAGATATCTGCCCGGGGGAACAAGCCACTCATTGCTCGGGGACTGGACCTGTCTGTGGCCCTGCGAAGGGCAGCGGAGGAAGTGGGAGGAAACGGTGGGGGCCATACCATAGCCAGCGGCGCCTCCATACCCCCGGGCAGAGAGGATGATTTCCTGGCCCTGTTAGACGAGATCCTGGACGAGCAGCTGAATAAAAGGTCCGATCCCTCCGGCCAGACGGCTGTGGACGCGGCATGATTCATGCCCGGCTGGTCCTCCTGGCAGAGGCGGGAGAGGATATGGAGATGGTCGGCAGATCAATTGAGCCGGACAACCTGCCCAATATGAATCTGTTGATCGATAAGAGAAGCCTCTCCCTGCAGTTCTCAATCGAGAAGCCTGGCACTCTGCTCACCACCATGGATGACCTATTAATGAACATTAAAATAGCAAAAGAGACGCTATCTGTTGCGGAGGATAGATGAGATTTCATTTAGAGGCAAGCCTTCGGCTGAGCGCTGATGCCGGCGCAGCCGAGAAAGCCATTTCCGATTTTATAAGGGACGCGGGGCCGATATTGGAGAAGGGCGCTCCTGAGGGCCAGGGGGCAAAGATCACCGAATGGCGTCTGGCCAAAAACAGAATCGATCTGGTCATCGACAGCGACCGATATGTTCGGGCTCATGATGCCCTGCTCAGGCTGCGCCGGCCTCTCTCTGAGCTTTTAGGAAAGCAGTACCGGATTGGCGTGCGGGGCATGGATGTAACCGCTTTTGAGATCGAGGTCGAGTCTGATCAGGGAGATCTCCCATCGTATCCCTTATGTGCGGGAGATGAGGCATGAGGGAGGACGGCTGCGCCTTATTCTGGATGTAGGCGAGGGCGGCACATTAGGCCAGTCGGAGATCGAGAACCGCATTCCCGACAGGATCGTAAGCCTTCTGGAGGAGAAGCTGGAGAAGGGCTACGGAGGGAAGACTGAGCACTGGGAGCTTCTCTGGGAGAGCGAGAAAAGAGAGCCCAAATTCAGAGCCGATCCCACTGAGGAGATGCAAAAGGCGGGCTGGATCAAGCACGGCTCTGCCCGGGGCCAGTGGATCTACGGCCCCCAGGCCACACATCTTTTCCGCACATTCGAGGCCATCGTCTTAGAGGAGATCATAGGGCCTTTGGGCTACCAGGAGATGATATTTCCAAAGCTTGACACCTGGGACGTCTGGAAGAAGAGCGGCCATGCCCAGGGGGTATACCCCGAGATCTACTTCGTCTGCCCGCCCAAGACCCGCGATCCAGCCTTCTGGGAGGAGGTCATGGACTATTACAAGGTCACCCATGAGGTCCCCCTGGAACTGGTCAAAGAGAAGATCGACCTGCCCATAGGCGGGATGTGCTATGCCCAGTGCCCCACCTTCTGGGGATTTCTGCAGGGGATGACCCTTCCCAGGCGGCGAGCTGCCCCTGAAGGTCTTCGACCGCTCCGGCACCAGCCACCGCTATGAGTCCGGCGGGATTCATGGCATCGAGAGGGTGGACGAGTTCCACCGGATAGAGATCGTCTGGCTGGGGACGAAGGAGCATACCCTTGAGGAGGCAGAGAAGCTGAAGGTCTGCTACAAGCACATCTTCGAGGATATCCTGGAGCTCACCTGGAGGACGGCCTGGGTCACCCCCTGGTTCATGGCCCAGGAGGGCAAGACCGGCCTATCTGAGATGACCGGAGCGGGCACAGTGGACTATGAGGCCATCCTGCCGTACAACGAAAACTGGATAGAGTTTCAGAATCTGTCTGTGAACGGGGAGAAGTATCCCAAGGGCTTTACAGTGAAAGCTCAATCGGGAGAGTCTCTGTGGTCAGGATGCAGCGGAGTGGGCCTGGAGCGCTGGGCCAGTGCCTTCCTGAGCCAGAAGGGGCTGGATCCATCCAACTGGCCGGAGGAGTTCCGGAAGCGTTTCGGGGAGATGCCCAAAGGGATCAGGTTCCTCTGATCTCCCTTTTTCCTTTAGAATTTTTGTATGTGTTTAGCTAGTTCAAATCGGCTTCAATGAGTCCATTTTCCAGATTCTTTCGCGGTGATTTCAAGAACGCAGATTTCAAGCAGTTTTGGCTATTGCTATCGTTTTTCAATACAGGTTGGATTATTCCCATCATGCTCGTCATCTAACTATATCAGTATCTATCGACCTATTCAGAGGACCTAAACACATACGAATTTTTGAAATAAATTAAATAGTATTATAGCACATAAACCGATGAACCTATGAATTACTTCATTCGCGATGCTGTCCGGGAAAAGCTTGCTGCAATCAAGGTCATCGAATGCCGTGATGTAGACTATGAGACCGCGAAAGTGGAAATTGCCGGGTATTTCCTGATGAAGGGCGAAGCATATGCATCTGATGCCAGCACGGACCTGCAGCTGGATTATGTGCTGGTATGCAAGATCATGGATGACCTGGAAAAGGAAGGCAAGATGGAGCCAGTAAAATGAAGGGCTATGAGGTCGGCGACTCGATTCATGGTCACAGGATCATAGCTGAGGCGAGACGAGTGATCGATAGAAAAGGGAGATGGTGCGGGCAAAGCCCGTGATTTTCAGTCACATTCTCCCTCACATGTGCATTCCCGGAGAGAGTTCAAGTCGGCAATTGCCCTAATGATCGATGGTGAATAGAATAGAAGAGGGAAAGCCGAAAGGGGTAAAGGAGGGAGAAAACTCTATCGACTTTCGCCTTTGTCTATATAGACAATTGACGATATATATAGTTTTCTATACTGACAAAAACCAGCTTTGAAAAGGACAATTGACGCCGAAAGGCTCTTCAAAGATCCGACCCCAAAATATGCTGTTGTGCTCTATGGCCCGCTACAACAAGATGCCCCCCGAAATTTTGGCGAAACGCGCGCAAGAGGCTCTTGCACGCCTCGCATCCTGCCAGATCTGCCCCCGCCGCTGCCAGGCCGACCGCCTGAACGACGAGCGGGGCTACTGCCGCACTGGCCGGCAGGCCAGGGTGGCCAGCTACACACCCCACTTCGGCGAGGAGCCGCCCCTTGTGGGCCGCTCGGGCTCCGGCACCATCTTCTTCTCCGGCTGCAACCTCTCCTGCGTCTTCTGCCAGAACTGGGATATCAGCCAGGAGGATCTTGGCCGGGAGGTGAGCCCAGAGGAGCTGGCAAGAATGATGCTCGTCCTGCAGGATGGCGGCTGCCATAACATCAACCTCGTCACTCCCACCCACGTCGTCCCTCAGATCCTGGAGGCTCTGGTCCTGGCCCAAGAGGAGGGCCTTTCTGTCCCTCTGGTCTACAACAGCGGCGGTTACGACTCCGCAGAGGCCCTGCGCCTTCTGGATGGCATCATCGACATCTACATGCCCGATGCCAAATACGGCTCGGACGGCCCGGCCCAAAAGTACTCTGCAGCGCCCGGCTACACCGCCGTCATGAAAGCGGCGCTGAAAGAGATGCACCGCCAGGTGGGCGACCTGCAGATGGACGATGAGGGCATCGCCCTGCAGGGTCTCCTCGTCCGCCACCTGGTCCTGCCCGCAGGCGTCGCCGGCACCGAGGAGGTGGTGCGCTTCATCTCCCTGGAGATCTCTGTGCACACCTACCTGAATGTCATGGCCCAGTACCACCCGGTGTATCAGGCCTGCCAATACCCCGAGCTTTCCCGCGCCATAACCGCTCGCGAGTACGCCCAGGCTCTCGGCCTTGCCCAGAGGGCGGGCCTGGTCCGCGGACTGGCAATGCTTTAATGCCTGCGTCTCTCACTAATATATGATGATTCCTTTTGAGTATCTGGAGCATACCGCAGATGTCAAGTTCCGCGCCTATGGCACGACTCCTGAGGAGATGCTCTCCAATGCTGCAGCAGCCCTATTTGGCGCCATGGTCTCCCCCGAGCAGGTGAAGGCGAAGGAGTTATGGCAAGTGGAGCTTGAGTCGGAGGATCTGGAGGACCTGGCCTACCAATGGCTCTCTGAGATCGTCTTTCTCTTCGAGACCGAGTCTGCGGTCTTCTCCCGCTTCCAGGTGGCGCTGGAAGAGGTTCCGGATGGCAAGGGATGGAAGCTCCGGGCGGAGATCGGCGGGGAGAGGATGGACCCGGAGAGGCACTCGTTCCTCGCCGAGGTGAAAGCGGTCACCAGGCATAAGTTTGTAATCGAGAAGAACGAGCGTTGGTGCATTCAGGTGGTGCTTGATGTCTGATGACTCTATGTCTGATGATGTTCTATGTGTGATAATTGTGGACGTGTGATATATGGAAATTGAGAAGATCGATGATAACATCTACGAGGTGCCCATCGGCTACCGGCCGGGAATGCGGGTGCCGGGCAGGATATTCGTCTCAGCCGCCTTGCGGGAGATGGTCGAGCCGGGGACGGTCGACCAGGTGGCCAATGTTGCCACCCTTCCCGGAATCGTCGGACACTCCATGGCCATGCCCGATGCCCACCTGGGCTACGGCTTTCCCATCGGCGGAGT
>DAIO01000050.1:7201-18754 GCA_002498745.1 Methanosaeta sp. UBA533
CGCCTCCTCCGCTCGGACCTGCAGGCCAGGGACGTGCAGCCGTTCATCAACACCCTCCTCGATGCCCTCTTTCAGGCGGTGCCCTCTGGCCTGGGGGCCACAGGCAGGCTGCATGCTACCGATCAGCAACTGACCGAATCCTTTCTCCGCGGAGCGGAATGGGCAGTCGAGGAGGGCTATGGAGTGGAAGCAGACCTGGACTTCTGCGAGGAAAATGGCTCCATGCCTGGAGCGGACCCCTCCCAGGTGGGGGTCAAAGCGAGGAAGCGTGGCCGCCCCCAGCTGGGGACCCTGGGCAGCGGCAACCACTTCCTGGAGATTCAGAGGGTCGAGGAGATCTACGACCAGGAGATTGCAAAAAGGTTCGGCCTTTTCAAGGGCCAGATCACAGTGATGATCCACTGCGGCTCACGGGGGGCAGGCCACCAGATCTGCACCGATCACCTGGACGTCCTCTCCAAAGCGGTGAGAAAGTACAATATCGACATCCCTGACAAGCAGCTGGCCTGTGCCCCTCTGGGCACTCCCGAAGCGGAGCACTACTTCGGCGCCATGGTCTGCGCCGCCAACTATGCCTGGGCCAACCGGCATATCATCGCCCACTGGACGAGAGAGGTCTTCGACCGCTACTTCCCCGGCTCCCAGCTGCAGCTGCTCTACGATGTAGCCCATAATGTGGCCAAGATCGAGGAGCATCGGGTGGAGGGCAAAAAGGAGAGGCTCTATGTCCACCGCAAGGGGGCCACCCGTGCCTTCGGTCCCTCAAGAATGGAGATTCCCGCTGCTTATGAGGGCCTGGGCCAGCCGGTGCTGATACCGGGGAGCATGGGAACGGCCTCATACGTTCTCTGCGGCCAGGACAAGGCCCTTGATCTGACCTTCGGCTCCGCCTGCCACGGCTCAGGCCGGGTGATGAGCAGAAGCCAGGCCCTGAGGCAGTTCACAGGCAAAGAGGTGAAGGCCGCCTTAAACCGGGACGGAATCGCCGTCCGCTCCACCTCCCCCGGAATGCTGGCCGAGGAGGCTCCCCAGGTCTACAAGCCCTCTGGCGACGTGGTAGATGTGGTGCACAACCTGGGCATAGCCACCAGGGTGGCCAGGCTGGTTCCTCTGGGAGTCTCAAAAGGATAGCTCCCATGAATCTGAGGGTGGTTTTGGTCGAGCCCCTCTACGAGGGCAATGTGGGCTCTGTGGCCCGGGCGATGAAGAACTTCGGCTTTCATGACCTGGCCCTGGTCAACCCCTGCAGGATAGAGGACTACGGCTGTGCCATGGCCTCCCATGCCCGGGACATCCTGCAGATGTCCCGGAGCTTCTCAACTCTGGCCGAGGCCCTGGAGGGGGCGAACCTGGTGGTGGGCACCACCGGCAAGAGGCTGGAGCATGAGCAGCACCACCTGCGGCTGCACCTAAGGGTGCCCTGCCTGACCCCGGCCGGTCTGGCGGAAAAGCTCCGGGATAAGGAGGGGACGGTAGCCCTGCTCCTGGGGAGAGAGGATTGCGGCCTGAACAGCAATGAGATCTCCCTGTGCGATATGATCGTCTCCATTCCCACCTCGGTGGAGTACCCGGTGATGAACCTCTCCCACTCGGCAGCGATTCTGTTCTATGAGCTCTCCGGGATTGGAAGCAATAGCTCGAGCAGTGTCCAGATGGCCAGAAAAGAGACGTTGAATCTGTTGCAGGAGAGGGCGGGAGATCTTCTTGCGGATATCGCATATCCCGAGCATAAGTCGGACTATACCCTGCTTATGCTGCGGCGGATCTTCGGCCGGGCGGAGCTGACGGAGAGAGAGGCTCGAGCGCTTCTGGGGATCATAAAAAGGATCCGCTGGAGGATAGGCCATGGCCAGAAGGGCTCAGATCGAGATTGAAAAAATGATTCTGGCCGGCTGAAAAAGGGTTGCCAGAAAAAAAGTTGATCTCTCCTTTTTTTATTCCAACGCCGCTGCCTTATTGTTGCTTGCCATAATCAGGCGCCGGGCGGCATACAGAAGGGCAGCGAAGCCCAGGCTCATGGATACAATGGACACCAGGCCGCCCAGGTAGGGGATGAGGAATAGAAGATTGAGGATGACAAACCCAATGGTAAAGCATACCAGATCCCCCTGTTTCAGCTTGCCTTGCAGGCAGATCCACCGGCCCAGGCTATAGGCCACAAATGTCCCGCTGAGCATCAGGGCGACGATCACGAGGAACGTAGATACCACTGCTATCGGCAGGCCCACCACGGTGATGGCCACCAGCAAGAGAGCGATGAATGAGGCGATGATGATGATGAATCCCAGCACGGTCCTGAGCAGGGTGGAGGTGCGAATCTCCTCGTCCACCGTCCGGAAGATGACAGGAATATGCTTTACCAGGATCAGTCCCAGGATGAAGTATCCGATGATGCTTATCAGGCTGAAGAGATCAAAGCCGCCCCATTTATCCTCTCTTGGCGGGGCCTTATCCTCTGTCCTCTCCGTCTGATAGAAGTCGACC
Source organism: Methanosaeta sp. UBA533 (assembly GCA_002498745.1). Taxonomy (GTDB): domain Archaea; phylum Halobacteriota; class Methanosarcinia; order Methanotrichales; family Methanotrichaceae; genus Methanothrix. Next base: position 9,686 of record DAIO01000050.1, read on the forward strand.
TTGCCTGCCGAGCCGGTGTTGTTGAAGCTGCTGGCATAAACGGTCAATGTGCCATTGATCCGGCCGGAGTTCACCGCATTGCCTGCGCTGATGAGGGCATCTCTGCCCACTGTCCTGCCCGGAAGTATGCTCACCTGGCCTCCGGCTGCCAGCAGATTGGTGCCGACATCTCCTCTCAAATCGATGGTCCCACCGGCAGCCACCACTTTTCCGCCCACATCGGAGTTCACATAGACCTGGCCGCCTGCAGCAATGACGTCTCCCTTTACTGGCGCGTTGATGTTCACTGTGCCTCCAGCGACCACCGCCGAGTCAACAGGAGCATTGATATTCACTATGTTTCCTGCGGCAAAGATATCATCCTCTACGGGATCGACTATGGATATCGTATCGCCAGAAAAGGTCCTCAGTGCCTCCCCGCTGGTGGAGAGGAATAAAAGGGCCATCAGAACTATTATTGCACTGGAATGATTCATCGCATCCACCAGAACTATGTAAATGCAATTCATAAGATAAATAACCTGCTTAAGACATCGTCATCTTAGACAACTGAATAAAAGCCGAGATGATCATTGAGGCTCCTCTTTTCCGGCAAGGATCGGGCTTATCAACTCAGGGGCAACAGTCATTCTGACTGACATTGATAAGACTGCCTGAACTCCTCGCCCCTGCCGGCTCGCCCCAGGCACTGCACTCTGCCATAGCGGCAGGTGCGGATGCTGTGTACCTGAGCGGCAAGAGGTTTGGAGCAAGAAAGTTCGCTGCTAACTTCGACCACACCGCCCTGACGGAGGCCATAGACTATGCTCACCTCCGGGGGGTGAAAGTCTACGTTACCGTCAATACTCTGATCCGGGAGGATGAGCTTCTCGATCTGGCAGAATACCTCATCCGCCTGTACGAGCTGGGTGCGGATGCCGTCCTGATGCAGGACCTGGGCGCAGCCTCCCTGGCTCGGCATATGGTGCCCGATCTGGAGAGGCATGCCTCCACCCAGATGACCATCCACAATCTCCCTGGTGCTCTCTATGCTGCCCAGGCTGGCTTCAATAGGGTCGTCCTGGCCAGAGAGGTCACTATTGAGGAGATTAAAAGATGGGGGCAGGAGATGGGAAAAGCGGGACTGGGTGTGGAGGTATTCGTGCACGGAGCCCTCTGCTACTCTTACTCTGGCCAGTGCCTTCTCTCCTCGGCCATCGGCGGGCGGAGCGGCAACAGGGGGATGTGCGCCCAACCCTGCAGGAAACCGTATGTCCTGATGCATGGCAGAGAGGACGAATACGGCCGGCCAGTGGGCCTGCAGGCCGTCGCCCAAAAGGAGAGCTATATCATCTCCACTCGCGACCTTTCCGTCTACAGGCATCTGGATAAGATAGTCCGCTCGCCTGTGCAGTCCCTGAAGATCGAAGGACGGATGAAGTCCCCCCAGTATGTGGCCATCGTCACCAGCATCTACCGGAGGGCACTTGATGCCATCGCCCGCGGAAGCTGGTCGCCCTCGAAAGAGGACGAGAGGGACCTCGCCCTGGCATTCAACCGCGACTTCACATCAGGCCACCTGCTGGGGGCAAAGGATGTCATGGGCAGAGGGATGTCGGACAATCAGGGGGTCCTCATAGGAAGCGTGGCCTCCTATGATCCCCAGAGAGGCGAGGCAGCAGTCCGTCTTTGCGCTTCACTTGTGCCAGAAAAAGGGGACGGCCTGGTATTCCAGTCTCCGGGCCAGGAGATGGGCCTGGTAGTGCAGAAGGCCATCGAAAAGGACGGCCTGGTACGACTCAGGACCCCGGATAGAGTCCGTCCTGGGGCCAGAGTATTTCTCACCGGCAGCACTGCCCTGGCCAGGAGGGCAGAGGAGATCGCAGCCAGGGAGAGGGCTTCTATTCCCGTGAACATCCGCCTCACCTGGGAGGACGGAATTCCAGTTGCCGAAGGCCGGCTGGATAGCGGCGAGCTGGCGGTGGCCCGAGGGGAGTCCAGGATGGAGGAGGCCGTAAATAGGCCCCTGACCCCAGAGCAGATCGAGTCCCAGATGAGAAAGACTGGAGGCACCCCCTTTGTGGCCAGGAGGGTAGAGATGGACTATCCTGGTGGGCTCTTCTCTCCTCCGGGAGCCTTAAACCAGCTGCGCCGCGATCTCCTGTCCGGGCTGGAGAAGGCATTACTGGAGAGACGCCGGCCACCATCTGACCGGATCAGGGAGGCGAAGGATCGCCTCCAGAAGCTCGAGCTTCCGGCGAGAGGGGCTGGGGAGGAATGGAGCAGGCCTAAATTGTCCGTCTATGTCGACCGCCTGGATATATTGAAGGGAGCGGTTGAGGGCGGATCTCGTAGGATATACTTCGAGCCCCCAACGGGCGTTGGGCGAAAAGATCGGGACAGAATAGAGATGATCCTGGCCCAGCTTCTGGAGGCAAAAGAGCTATGCGGCAAGGCAGAGCTGATCTGGAAGTGGCCACGAATCACTCGGGATGATTTCATTGGCCTTGCCCTGTCCCTGCTCTCCGAAGTCCAGGTGAACGGGATCATGGTGGAGAACGTCGGCCCTGCCTGGGCGATCAAAGAGAAGATGCCCGAAATGCCGATTTATGGTGGATCCGGGATGAACGTATGGAACCACCTGACGGCCCAGGCCCTTGCACCCCAGTTCTGCTGGCTCACCCTCTCCCCCGAGCTATCCCGCCGCCAGCTTAAGGATGCAGTCTCCGCCATCCGGGCTTTGCCCGAGAGTGACGCCCCCCCCAATCTGGAGCTGGTCGTCCAGGGCAGCCTGGAGGTGATAGTGGCCGAGGACTCTATACCCCAACTGGCTAAAGGAAGCTATTCTGATGAGCTCTGGGGCCTGCAGGATTTCAAGCACATCTTTCCCCTGTGGGTGGATGACGAAGGCAGGACCCATATCTTCAACTCCGCCGAGACCTGTCTGATCGACCTCTTGCCCGAGATCTGCCGGATAGGACTGGACGGGGTATCACTGGATGCCAGAGGGCGGACGGAAAGCTATGCTCGGGAAATGACAGGGGCCTATTACCGAGCGATAGAGCTGACCGAAAGGCTAATGGCCACTGATCCAGCGCCTTTAAAGGAGGGGCTGCTGGATTTGAAGGAGAGGATTCTGCCCCTGGCCCTGGGTGGAATTACCCACGGCCACTTTCTAAGAGGGCTGAAGGACTGAATTAGCAGGCATAGTCCACCACGATCCTGGACTCGCAGACCTGGCCCGCCACCTCCGCCACCCTGACGTGCTCAGGATGCTTCTGATAGCTTACCAGCTCCTCGGGGCTCATGAACTCCGAGAGCAGCACCAGATCATAAGCGTTGCTGGCAGGAATGATGTTGACCCCCAGCTCAAAGGACTTTATCTCCTTGAAATTGTTTTAGCCTCCAGAGGATTTTGGCTTTTGTTCATAGTGCGAGTTTATATTGGTTTTCCAGAAGAGAAGATCGGCAGCATGACCATCCCTAGCCTCTCAATAAACGTAAATTCTATTAGCTCCGAGGTAGGATTGCCTCCATAGCCAGGGTTTTGAAGAGGATCTGCAGGACAATTCCGCTCGGGATCCTGCGCTGGGCAGATCCCAGTAAAAAATGATGGAGAGGGCCAAATGAGTACTGCTAAAAGCAGAGAAGAGCTGGATTATGTAGCCTCTAAGGTGCTGGAGGGCCTGGATGACGTCCTTGGGGTGATGCAGAGGGCGGCAGAAGATATAGCTAGCGGCAAGCCGCCTGAGGAGATAGACATATCGGGCTTGCCCCTTTACATGGCCAGATCGAAGGAGGACCAATCCGGCCGGGTGCGGGGAGTGGTCTATGCCATGGATTATGATCAGTATATGGAATTGCTCGATCAGATGGCCACGAATAGCGGCCTGTGTCTTGAGGAGCTCACAGAACTGGAGGTGAACCTCCCCCAGATGGAGTTCGGTGAGGACCTGGTCACCGGAGGCTTTGAAGACTTCAAGGGCATATGCGTGGAAAGGCACAACCAATGCATCCTGGAGCTGATGGAGGCGGTCTCTGTGCTTTTGCAGAGGCAGGGCCTGTCCGTAGCCTGCATTCCCGATGAGGATGTCTTATTCTACCTCCCCCTGAAATGAGGCCCTGAACAGACCCTTCCGGAGTTCGAGCAGATATGGGATCGGGTGCATTGGTCATGGTGGCTTATTTTCTGGTTTTTGCCTCTGTTCATAGCCTCCTGGCCGATCCCCGGTTCAAGAGATGGACAAAGGAGAGAGCGTGCGGGGCGTTGGACCGCTGGGGGCGGCTGGCCTTCAATCTGCTGGCCCTGATTATGCTGCTGCCTTTCATCTTTATCCTCCTCTATCTGCCGGATGAGGTCATCTACATCGCTCCCTGGCCGGCTTTTGGGCTGATGGCCGCCGCCCAGCTCCTGGCCGCTGCCATGCTGCTGATCACCCTTTTCCAGACAGGCGTTCTGGATTTCCTGGGGCTGGAGGGGCGGCCCCGTTCGGGCCGGGAGCGAGCTTTGGTGACCGGTGGCCTTTACTGCCACCTGAGAAACCCGCTCTTCCTGTTTGCCATTCTCTTCCTCTGGACCAGCCCGATCATGACCATGAATCTTCTGACCTTCAATATCATGGCCACATTCTACTTTTATCTCGGTGCCCTCCATGAGGAGAGGTCCCTGAAAGAGGAGTTCGGAAAGGCTTATGAGGAGTATCGGCTGAGGGTGCCCATGTTCAGGCCTAGGTTTCGCTGCAAGGATTGAGCGGCCAGTAGAGATGGTAATCTCCAAATAGCAAAAGCACCATACTCTTATTCGGATTTTTGTCATGCCCGGTCAAGGCCAGCAGGAGAAGGAGGATTGGTCCCCATGATTGACAAATGGTCAAAAAGCAAAAGATCAATTGACAACTCAGGGAAGTACGCCGCCCTGCACCTCGCACGTTTCGTATTCGTTGCATCTCTGATTCTATCCTTATCCTCGATCCTCCTCGGGCTGGCCGCTGAGAGCGGAGCCCCCATCCCGCCTGAGAGGTTCTCCGCCGACTACTACAAGGTCTACGGCACCCCAAATCTGACCGCATCCCTGGACATGTCTCGCATCTATCAGGGGGAGGCGACCGTCCTCACCATGACCCTGACCAACCGGGGCCGCATAACCTCTTTTGAGATAAACGAGGAGCCAGCAGCCAACAAAAGGGAGGAGATCCTGGCAGCTCAAAGGGAGCTGGAGCTGGAAAAGCAGAGGACTGTGGCCCAGGAGGTCTCCGTTCTTCTCCAGGCGGAGAACGAGAGCGCAATAGATATCAAACGTTCGGTGGCCCTTCCAGGCAACATCCGCGAGGGCCAGACCTCCCCCCGGCTGGAGTTCCCCCTGGAGGCCTATGAGAACGCCCTCCCCGGCAGCTACCAATTGGCCGCTCTTGTCAACTACACCTATCAGAAGGACGTGGCGGTGAAAGAGGATGATGACCGGCCGGAGAACCCGGACGTCTACTACTGGTACGATTCCCTCAGCCAGACAATTCCCATCGACCTGATTGTCGAGAGGAGAAGCGGTGCCCAATTTGAGGTCCTAAATGTCACACCCACCTCCCTTCGGCCGGGCTCAGAGGGGAATGTGGTCAGGATAAGGGTGAAGAATGTGGGGGACGACCGGGCAACTGACCTCGTCGCCCGTCTCCGTCCGGAAAGCGGCCTGTATGTAAGCGTTGACGAGTCTCCCATCCCCTCCCTGGAACCCCAGGAGGAGGCAGATCTTCTCTATAAGCTGGATGTATCCAAGGACGCCCTTCCCGGCAAGAACTACCAGCTAAAAATACTCTTCCAGTTCTCTGACAGCCGCAGGGATGACCTGACCGACTGGGAGAACGCCTATCTGAGAATTGAAGAGGGAGGACGGGAATGGGCACTGGCCATTCTACTTTTTCTCGCCCTGCTGGCTGCGGTGCTGATTTTAGCCGTTCGCAGAAGGAAGAAGGGCTGAGGTCCATGGCGGTCGGTACAGGTCCGGCAGTATCGGCTCGTGGCGTGACCAAGAGTTTCGGGCAGCTGCGGGTATTGGATGGGCTGGATGTGAACATTCCCCGTGGGGTGACATACTGCCTCCTGGGGCCCAACGGCTCGGGCAAGACCACATTCATCCGGGCCATAGTCCGGCTGCTTCGCCTGGATGCTGGAGAGCTGAGGGTTCTGGACCAGCCTGTCTCTCGTGTGGAGGAGATCTACTCCCGGATCGGTTATATGACCCAGCATAAGGCCCTTTATCCCGACCTGACGGTTGAGGAGAACATGGAGTTTTATTCTGGACTCTATGGCATAAAGGGGCAGGATCGAGAGAACAGGATTGAAGAGCTACTGAGAATGGTTGACCTCTCCGGACACTGCAAACGCCTGGCAGGAGCCCTCTCCGGCGGGATGTACCAGAGGCTCTCACTGGCCTGTACCCTCATCCATCAGCCGGAGCTGCTATTGCTTGACGAGCCCACTGTAGGGATAGACCCCCGCCTGAGGAAGACCTTCTGGGAGTATTTCCAGAGCATGGCCGAGGCGGGAAAGACGGTGATCATCACCACCCATCTCATGGATGAGGCGGAACGGTGCCAGATGGTGGGCTACATGCGGGCGGGAAGGATGGCCGCTCAGGGGAGCCCGGAGGAGATTTTGAGCCAGGCGGGCCTGGGGCCCAGGCTCCGGCTCTGGCTGGCCCAGCCGGAGGATGATGCTGCTCTGCTGCGGTCGCTGGGATTTGAGGCAGAGATCGATGGTGGGGTGGTGATGGTCTCCCTGAAAAGCCATGCCCAGATCAAAGATGTCTTGGCCCAGATAACTCCCCTGGATATCAGGCTATCTGAGCCCAGGCTGGAGGAGGCTTTCTTACTCCTCTCGGAGGGGGCATGAAAAGGCCAAAACCGGAGCGAGTGGGCGTTGTGGCCCTCAGGGTCGTCCGTCAGCTTAAAAGAGACCGGCGCACCATCGGCCTGATCTTATTCGCACCTGTCGTCCTGATGATCCTCTTCGGCTATGCCCTCTCCGGGGAGATGACCGGGGTTCAGCTGGGTCTGGTGGACGGCGGAGGCCATGACCAGTTGCGAAATTACATCGCATCCCTTAACGACTTCGATATCCTCTATCTTGGCTCGCAGTCGGACGCAGAGAAGCTCATCTATGAGGGCAGGCTGGATGGTGCGGTGGTCATCCAGCCAGAAGAGGTGAGGGTTTTGCTTGACTCCAGCAGCCTGCAGATCGCAGAGAGGATTATGGCTGCTGTGCAGACCGGAGCGAGCAGGGAGGTGTCGATCTGGACCGATTCATATCCGTCCATCATCACCCGCTACATCTTCGGCTACGACCTGGAGATGATCGATACCATCGGCCCGGCAATATTAGGCCTGGTGGTGTTCTTCTTCGCATTCATCATCGCCGCCATATCCTTTCTCCGGGAGAGGACTCTTGGTACGCTGGAGAAGTTCATGGTCTCGCCCCTGAGCCGGGTGGAGATCGTCTCCGGCTACATCCTGGGCTTCAGCCTGGTGGCCATTATCCAGTCGGCAACCACTCTTTTGATCGTGATCTATTTATTCGGCGTGCCAATGAAGGGAAGCCCTCTGGATGCTTTTGCCATAATCCTCTTGCTGGGCGCAGGCGCACTTGCTCTGGGCTCGTTCGTATCCAACTTCGCCCGAAGCGAGTTTCAGGTGGTGCAGTTCATCCCCATTGTAATCATTCCCCAGATAGTACTTTGCGGGGTGTTCTGGCCGGTTCAGTCCGTTCCGGTTTTCCTCCGCCCCATATCCAACATTCTGCCCCTGACCTATGCCAGCGATGCCCTGAGGGCGATAATGCTCAAGGGAGCATCGCTATATCAGATCTTGCCGGATCTCATCTTTTTGGGAGCCTTCTTCCTGCTGATGTTCATCGCTGCCACGCTTATGCTCAAAAGAGAGGTGGGCTGAAGGCTGGCGGCATAACATGATACGGCGAATTGAGAGCCACCTCGATTGCCTAGGCCAGCTTGCTTTTCACCTTGGCGTAAAAGCCGTCCTTTGCCGCCTTCACAAACCTGGCCGGGGTCTTGGCTTTGCTTATCACTATTGAATCCCTGGTGGATATGTTCGTCGAGCTCTGGCCGTCAACCACCACCAGCGCCTCCTTCTCAGGCAGCTTGAGCCGGACCTCGATAACGCTGTTTCCGGGCATCACCCAGGGGCGGCTGGAGAGCTTGAAGGGGGCCATGGGAACCAGGACTATGGCATCCACCCGGGGATCGACGATGGGCCCTCCGGCGGACATGGCATAAGCGGTGGAGCCGGTGGCAGTGGCTATGATCACCCCGTCCGCCCGGAAGTCCTCCATCAGGGAGCCGTCCACCAGGATCTCGAACTCGATCATCTTGGCCGGGCTGGCGGTGATAAAGGCGATCTCATTGGTGGCACGGGGCATGCAGACCCCGTTCAAAAGCAGCTTCAGCCGAGAGCGCTCGTCCACCACGAATCCCGAAATCAGGCGCTTGATGGTCTCTGGGGCATCCACCGGCTCCACATCCACCAGAAAGCCCAGGGTGCCCATGTTTATCCCCAGGATTGGCACCGGGTCTGCCATCTTATGAATGGTCCTGAGTATGGTGCCGTCTCCTCCTATGGAGACAATGAAATCCACCTTTTGCCGTTCCATCTCCTGAACGGATGAGGGCGGCCTTCCAATCTTTAGGGCGAGATCCTCGTCTGCCAGGATCCGCACACCGCTATTCCAGGACTCGATCTCATCCATGAGCCTCTCTGCCAGCAAGACAGACTCCTCCTCCCTGCGGGAGACAAATCCGATCTTAATCGCAACCACCGTTGATTAGCTTAAGCAAATCCTCATGCCGCCGGCCGTTGGAGCCGACGAGACACCTCTTCTGCCACATGTCTCCTGCCATCTGGAGCTGGTTTCCATCTGAATCAGACACCCTTCCACCCGCCTCCTCGATGATCAGGATACCAGCAGCCACATCCACCACCCTCATCATCCCCCGCAAATCGACAAATGCATCCAGCTTGCCCGAGGCGACCAGCGCCATCTCCAGTGAGGCGCTCCCTAAGGTTCGAATCCTTCTCACCCTGT
>DAIO01000201.1:0-7033 GCA_002498745.1 Methanosaeta sp. UBA533
GAATCGACCAGGATCTCAGCTGCGGTGCCGGGCATTGACCCCAGACCGCTCCTCTTCAGCTCCTTCAGGCAGTCTTTCACCGGCACATTGGAGTTGCGAGACATATGCAGCACCTCCATGGGAGAGTAGGCATGAAGATGCAACCGGGGATGGCTGCGGTGGATGATCTCCAGGATGCCGCAGTAGTCCTCCAGGAGCATACCGGGAGAGAGGCCTCCCTGCAGGCAGATCTCTGTAGCTCCCCGCTCCTCTGCCTCCCTCGCCCGGATGAGGATCTCCTCTTTTGAAAGGCGGTATCTCTTGCTATGCTTAAAAGAGCAGAACTTGCAGCTTCCTATGCACTGGTTGGTGAAGTTAATGTTCCGGTTTATTATAAAAGTGACCTCGTCCTTGCCGCTCTTCTGGCGCAATAGATTGGCCAGGCGGTAAAGCCTAATAGGCTCGAACCAGAGCCTCATCAGCAGGTCATGATCATTGCTGAGACTTTTTGGAGAGAGGCAGGCTCTTTCCATCTCCGAGAGATCTGAGACGATCAACTATTCTCACACTTCCCTGGTGGTAATATCAGTACGGAACTGTATGGTGATCTATATGGAATTATCGCATATGGATCGGCATCTCACTGGCCCACTTCATCCTTTGCGTTCTGATCCGCGCTCTCTTCTGTGCCATTATTAGCGCTCACCATCCTCCGCTCTTTGGGAATCTGAGACACCAGCTTTCCATGCGAGTACAGACCGCATCCAAGCACCTCTCCTCTATAAAATACCACCACATAGCCAGATTCCGAGTCCGACTCGATGGCCAGGGTTTTACCCTCCATGAAGCCTCTGGAATTCGCTGAATCCAGGTGAATGAGGTTCCTTGTGGCATGCCGGCCGAAGACCTGCAAGGCGCTGGTGGTCGGCTTCCAGGGCCGGTCCTTCAGGTTCATGATGCGCATTCCGATGGCCTCATAGCTGAGCCTGGGGAGGATGGCCTCGTTGGCCGCCCAGACGCTATTCGCCTTTCGAAAGAAGGTAAAGCCCGAGAAGGCAGATAGGGGAATGCCAAACCGTTCGCCCCAAAGGTCCGCCACGAATGACGTATCCAGGGGCTCAAATATGTTCCTGGTTCTTGATGAGCTTGGCAACAAAGAATCCTCCTGTATCATTGAGATGGGGGTAATAACGGGCAGTCTTCTCGAGCTCATGGTTCAAGTTAATGCCGGCCCATTCAGTTATTCCCGGACAGGCCAATAAACCCGGAATCGATATCCTCTCCAGCCTGGCCATGTCGAGTACGCTTTCTATCACCAGCTCGTTCTCCTCCGGAGCATAGGTGCAGGTGGAGTAGACCACTGTGCCTCCGGGCTTGGCGAGAAGGATGGCGTTCTTTAGCAGGTCGGCCTGGAGCCTGTGCAGATCCATCGACCTCTTGCTGCTGCTCTTGCACAAAACCCCCGGCCCCCTCCTCTCCCGGCCCTCGCTGGAGCAAGGGGCATCCACCAGGACCCGGTCAAATTGAACCGGGCGGGAGGGAAATCTGCGGCCATCATAACGGGTGATGGCGACGTTCATGACCCCCAGCCGTTCGCAGTTCGAGCGCAATGGAGCGATTCTGGCCAGCGATGGCTCGTTGGCGACTACCCTTCCGAGGTTTTTCATCATCTGAGAGATCTGGCAGGTCTTGCTGCCGGGGGAGGCGCACAGGTCAAGGACCACCTCTCCTGGCAGGGGATCGAGAACCAGGGGCGGGACCATGGATAACTCCTCCTGAATATGGATGTAGCCTGAGAGGTTCTCGACAAGCTTTCCCGGGCTCTCCATATCCAGCTTCAGGCCCAGGGGATACCAGTTGAAGCTCTCATAATCGATCCCATTCTCGGCAAATCGGTCCAGCAGGGCACATCTCTCTATCTTCAGGGTATTGATCCGGCAGGAGCTGGGAAGCGCCTGGCTCTGCACCGCCCGGAAACCATCGAAGTCCGGTATCAAATCCCTGTATCTCTCCAGCCATTCCATATTTCAGAAAGACTAGCATTCTAGCAGAAATAAATTGGCCTAATTGAGCAAAAGAATTTAATAGTCAGATGTCGAGGCCAAAACCAGCGCAAAACTGTTTTCTGGTTTTCGCGAAGGATGGTGAAGGCTTGTTCAGAGGTGAAACGGGATCTTCCAATGGCGGATCCGCTCCAGCTGTACCGGTTGCAGTGGGAGAAGAGTACGATGTCAAGATCGAGGACATTGCCCGTGAGGGCGATGGCATTGCCAGAGTGGATGGATTTGTGATCTTCGTGGCTGATACCAATGTCGGCGACGATGCCCGGGTCCAGATCGATAAGGTGATGAGGCGATTTGCCATCGGCCATAAGGTCTGAATTGCTTTTCTAATAGGATGTTGATGCAATTGGCAGGTTATGATACAGATAGGTCCTCTTTGAGCGCACCAGCTCCAGTAGAGGTTGGGGGAGAGTATGATGTCCATATTGAGGACATTGCTCGCGAAGGTGACGGCATTGCCAGGGTGGAGGGATTTGTGATCTTCGTGGCCGACACCAATGTAGGCGACGACGCCCGGATCCAGATCGATAAGGTGATGAGGCGATTTGCCATCGGCCATAAGGTCTAACGGAAAATAAATAATAAATACGATCCAGACCAATTGATCCTTGATACCGATGGATCCGACTTTAGCTCAGACGGGCACGGATGCTTTTAGCAGCCTGCTTAGTAACGCCTGGATAATAATATTCATTCTCCTTTTTCTGGTGCCGATGCTCCAGAGGAATTATCTTCAGGCGGAAAGAAAGCGCGTCTTAGCCAGGTTGGGCAAAGCCAGAGGCAGCCAGGTCATAACCCTCATCCACCGCCAGGAGACGATCAGCTTCCTTGGCATTCCTCTCGCCCGGTACATAGATATCGAGGACAGCGAGAAGGTCTTAAGGGCTATCCGCCGGGCGCAGAAGGATATCCCCATAGACATCATCCTTCATACTCCGGGAGGGCTGGCCCTGGCCGCCACCCAGATCGCGATGGCTCTGAAATCCCATCCCGCCAAAAAAACGGTAATTGTGCCCCACTATGCCATGAGCGGCGGAACGCTGATCGCCTTTGCCGCCGATCAGATCATTATGGACCAACATGCTGCCCTCGGGCCGGTCGATCCGCAATTGGGCGATGCCCAGGGCGCTTACCCCGCCACATCCCTCCTGGCGGTGGCCGAGAAGAAGAAGATCGATGAGATGGATGATAAGACTCTGGTATATGTAGAGGAGGCCAGAAAGGCTCTGGCCCAGATGAGAGAGCTCTTGAGGAAGATCCTGGAGGGTAAATGCAGTGATGCCGCTAAGCTGGATGTGATCATAAATGAGTTCGTATCCGGAAAATATACCCACGACCATCCCTTCATGGCGGAGGACGCAAGAGCCTTGCTGGGGGATTGCGTGCAGACCGATGTGCCAGAAGAGGTCTATTCCCTGATGGAGCTTTACCGCATGGAAATGGGCAGAAGCCGGCCAGGGGTGGAGTACGTGCCGCTGGTGAGAGATCGGAAGTGAAAAAGTGCAATGATGGACGGGGGATAGCCCATCATTTTCAAGCTATCTGCTTTCCTGCAGCCGGTCCCCACATAGCGTTGTAGATCTCAGTGACCTTGACCATGGCGCAGGCCTTGGCCGGGAGCTTGTTGTTGACTCCGTGCACCCAGGATTTCATGGCCTCATAGTCCACTCCCTCCTTGGAGACTGTGACAGTGCCCTTGATCTGGAAGGACTTCTTGGTCTCGCCATTGTAGCACAGGATGGATATCTTGGGGTTCTCCTCCAGGTTCTGAGCGGTCTTGTAGAAGAAGTTGTCCGCAATCATCAGCGTCTCATCATCTATGACCTTGAGCAGTCCTACAAATACCACATTTGGAACTCCCAATTTGCTGGCAGTGGCAATGGGAACGGGCTTTTGCTTCTCCAGGGTTTCTTTCACATCGGCTGGCATTTTAACCATGATAATTCACCTTTGTGCTAATAGAAGTCTGCATTCAATAAATACCTGAGCTTCGATATTATATCTTAATTCATTCTGCATCATTGCCGCCTATCCCGGCAGGCAGCGAGGAAGTTGGCCGGAAACCCCCGAAAGGATGCGCTGTGAATATGCGAATAGCTGGCCACCAGGTTTCCTATATGAATGCCATCCAAACCATCCGCAATTCCCGTGCCCCGCTCCAGCCGGATGGCGTACTCCACCCTTGCCTTCGGGTCGATCAGCATCTCTGAATGGTGAAACTCATGGCCCATGATGTACTCGCCCGCCCTTCCCAGAGGCGAGGCTTGCGCCAGATGGCCATGCACATAGCTGACAATACGCCGGGTTCCCTTTCTGGCTTTGCCTGGAATAAGGCCCGCCATCTCCCTGCGTTCTCCATCCCACTCGATCTCCCGGCCCAGGTACATCAGCCCGCCGCACTCCCCAAAAATGGGAATATCCCTCTCATGCGCTTTCTGGATCGAGCTCTTGAAGCTCTGGTTCTCGGACAGCTCGCGAGCATAAATCTCGGGATACCCGCCGCCTATGTAGATCCCGTCCACCTCTGGCAGAGAAGCGTCATGCACCGGGCTGAAAGGAACTATCCTCGCTCCAGCCAGCTCCATCAGCTCCAGGTTGTCGCGGTAATAGAAGTTGAAGGCCTCGTCCTGAGCGACGCCTATGGAGAGATTCTTGCCGCAATCGTTTTTCAGATACAGGTCTGGTTCTATCTCGGGCAAGGGCTCGGCCTCGCGGGCTATCTCCCTGATTCTATCCAGATCCAGGCCTTCCTCCACGATCTGCCGGATCCGGTCCACCCTCTCCTTGAATCCCTCGTGGCGAGTCTTCCCCTCCAGCACCGGCACCAGACCCAGATGGCGCATGGCCAGGTGCATATCCTCATTGCGCCGGATAGTGCCCACCACCTCCACCTTTGCATAGCGTTCGATCTCCCTTATTGCTTTGTCCGCATGCCTTGCAGAACCCACCTTATTCAGTATCACCCCCCGGAACTGAACGGCAGGATCGTAGTCCATATACCCCTTGACCAGGGCAGCACAGCTTCGGGTGATGCTGCGCGCGTCCACCACGAAGATGACCGGCACTCGGAGCATCTTGGCAATCTGGGCGGTCGAGCCGAGATCTCCCTCATATCCCTCGTAAAGGCCACGCACCCCCTCGATCACCGCCACATCCGCCCCCTGCGCAGCATGTGCATAGATCTCGCGGACGGCAGCCTCGTTCATCAAATAGCCATCCAGGTTGCGGCAGCTTCGGCCTGTGATCCAGGTATGATAGCTGGGATCGATGTAGTCCATTGCCACCTTGAAGGGCTGAACCTTCAGATTCCGGCCCCGCAAGGCGGAGAGCAAGCCCGCTACTATGGTCGTCTTGCCGCTGGAGCTTCTGTCCCCCGCTAAGAGGATGCGGGGACAGTCTGCCCTCATTTTTATGCCCATCTCAAGCCACTCTCTTGCGTTTGCTTCTTCTTTCACTCCTCAGAGCCCAGATCGCGGGAGAGCTCCCTCAGCCTCTCATCGCTAAGAGGCTCTGGGATCCTGGGCTCTCCGCCGGACATGATCTCCTTTGCCAGGGCCCGGTAGACAGCGGCGATCTTCGAATCGGGCGCGCCCTCGATCACAGTCACCGTCCTCCTCTCGCACTGCTGGACTATCGGCTCCTTGGGAATGAAGGCCACCATCCGGCTGTTCAGCTCCTGGGCGAACTGGTTGACTATCTCGCGCTCTCTTTCTCCAGCTGCCTCGCGAGAGTTGCATATCACCCCTGCAAGAGGGGTATTCAATCGCAGGAGGCCTTTGCTGATATTGTTCGCCGCATAAAGGGGCATGTACTCGCCAGAGGTTATGATGTAGGCCTGGCTCACCAGCCCTTTCCTGATTGGAGCGGAGAATCCCCCGCAGACGATGTCCCCTGGCACATCATAGAGCACCAGATCCACCTCCTCCATCGCTTTTGATACCTTCCGCAAAAAATCAATGGCAACGATTATGCCCCGTCCCGCGCATCCCACGCCCGGCTCGGGCCCGCCCACCTCAATGCACCTGACTCCTATGAAGCCCTGATGGACCACATCCTCCTCTTTGAACTCTCCTCCCTTGAGGATGAGGTCCATCATCGTGGGAATTCTCTTTCCTATGAGGGTGATGCTTGAGTCGCTCTTCGGATCGCAGCCCACCATTAAAACCTTGTGGCCTTCCTCGGCACAGGCAGCAGCGATGTTCGAGGCAGTGCAAGACTTGCCGATACCGCCTTTGCCATATATCGCAACGTGTTTAATAGATGACATCTTACTCCGGTTGGTTTGTGGTTTGCCATAGGATATACAGCTTATCCAGGACAGGTTCACAGAGAGGTGAATGAAATAAAAAAGATCTGTTTCATAGTTGCACTTCTGGCTGCAGCAATAAATATCAGCCTTTTTTGCGGTGCATGGGCACAGGACGCAGCAGAGTTTGCTACCGTTCGAGGCAATCTCAGCTACGGCGATGGAACCTGGCGAGCGAACGACTTCGGCTGGTTCTATTATGATCTGGATGAGGACGCAGGTGGAGAAGAGCTCCAGGTAAAAGATGTGGTTGGAAGAACAGCGAAAAAAGGCGATATCACCTACCTCTCCAGGCCATGGTCGAAGCATTTTGATTATGCTCCCTGGGGGTCCTATGAGGTTTTAGCGCTATTTGGCAAGCTCTATCTGGCCAGCTATCCTGATAGTTCTTTTACCGATGAGGTCAGCTCCCTGGCCAAAGGAGAGCTTAGGGAGATATTAAGGGACGAGGATACCGAATATACTCTGACCTATAATACGGCTCTTCCTCTCTCACAGGGCTATTCCCTGACCCTGGGCGGGATCTCTGAGAAGAACGACGTTGTGAATTTCGCTCTCTATAAAAATGAAGAGCGCGTCTACGACTCAGTGGTGAGCATTGGCGAGGACTTCGTCTTTAAAATGGATGATGTACCTGTCATCCTGGTCCATCTGGCCAATGCCATGGGCAGCGAAGACGGTGGAT
>DAIO01000087.1:0-6872 GCA_002498745.1 Methanosaeta sp. UBA533
CCGGCGCGAGCTTCGAAGAGATCCTGGAGAGGGCACACGATAAGATCTCCCAGCTCTACAATACCCAGATTCCCGACGGCATGCATATATTTGGAGAGCTTCCCGCTGGCAAGAGAAGAGAGGAGATGATCCGGGCCATTCTCCGGGCTGAGGTGAGAGGAGCTGCTGCCCTCCTGCTTGGACGGGAGGTCACGGCCAATATCGAGGATCTAAGAGAGTTGGACGGACTGGGTGGGGACTTGGTCCGGGCAATCATTGCCGACAGGAGATGCAAGATCGAAGGCCAGGATAAGAGCGCCATATCGAGACTGCTGGAGGAGCGCTCTATTGGAAAAGGAAGCCCTGCCCTGGACCTCTTGCGAGATCGAATAGAAGAGCTCAGCTGGAGGATCGAGGAGTCCAGGGAGATGGAAAGCCTATTGAGGGGCTTTTCCGGAGGATTCATCGAGCCAGGACCATCCGGGCTGATGAGCAAAGGAAAGATCGAGATCCTGCCCACGGGGAGGAACTTCTTCTCCCTGGACCCCTCGGCAGTTCCCACCGAGGCCGCCTGGATGGTTGGACAACGGCTGGCCGACAGCCTGCTGGAGAAGTATGAAAAAGAGCAGGGACGGCTTCCTGAGAACGTGGGGATGTTCTGGATGGCAGGAGATGTGATGTATGCCGATGGGGAGCAGATGGCCCAGATGTTCCATCTCATCGGCGTCATGCCGGTCTGGAAGGGGGGGAAGCTGAAGGGCTATGAAGTAATACCTATCGATGAGCTGGGCCGGCCCAGGATAGACCTGACCGTGCGGGTCTCAGGCATCACCAGAGACTGCTTTTACAACTGCATTGAGATCATGGACCAGGCCATCTGCGAGGTCGCAGCACTGGACGAGCCACAAGATATGAACTTTCTGCATAAGCATGACCTGGAGAACGGGCCTCATCATCGCATCTTCGCCAGCCGCCCAGGAACCTATGGCAATGGAGTGAACCTGGCAGTCTATGCCAGCGCCTGGAAGGCGGATAAGGATCTCTCGGACGTTTTCATCTACTGGAATGGTTACGCTTACGGCAAGGGCATCTTTGGCGAGGAATCCCAGGATGGTTTGATCAAGCAGCTGAAGAGCGTGGACGTCACCTTCAACAAGACCACCACGGATGAGAAGGACCTGTTCGGCTGCTGCTGTTACTTTGGAAACCAGGGAGGTATGACTGCTGCCGCCCGGGAGGTCTCGGGGCACCATGTTGAGGCCTACTACGGTGATACCAGAGATGCCGATCGGGTGGAAGTTCGCACCCTGAGCGATGAGGTCAGGCGGGTCGTTCGCACCAAACTGCTCAATCCCAAGTGGATCGCGGGGATGAAAAGGCACGGCTACAAGGGGGCAGGAGATATCTCCAAGCGCGTGGGCCGGGTCTATGGATGGGAGGCGACGACACAAGAGGTGGATGACTGGATATTCGACGACATTGCCCGGACCTTCGTCATGGACGAGGAGAACCGCAAGTTCTTCCAGGAGAACAACCCCTGGGCGATGGAAGAGATGAGCAGGAGGTTGCTGGAGGCCGAGCAGAGAGGCTTGTGGAAGGCAGATCCCGAGGTTTTAGATGCCCTCAAGAACCTTTACCTGGAGATCGAGGGCTGGATAGAGGAGAGAATGGGAGACGTGGAGGGCGAGATCCAGGGTGGATCGATCGATGTCTTCAATGCCGATGAGGTTCTTGCCTGGAAGAAGAAGATGGCGAAGGTATTGGGAACATAAGACATTTGTATCATGGATTGGCAGCCAGCTTGGTTCAGAGTTGGTTATGCCAACCTTCACCGCGAACCGAAGCTTGGGTGCCGTTTGGAGATGAGGACGGAAATTATTGCCTGTAGTGATTCGATCGGCGAAATTCGGTCGCGTACGTGATATACTGAAAAGCGCAAACGTGTGACGTGATGGGCACATTAGGTCAAAATGAACCCCACACATCCGATTTTAGCGAGAATTTTCAGTAATTTCCAGCCGCGCGACCCGAAATTCAGCAGGCTCCTTTTTTTGAATGTGGCTCAC
Organism: Methanosaeta sp. UBA533; assembly: GCA_002498745.1. GTDB lineage: Archaea > Halobacteriota > Methanosarcinia > Methanotrichales > Methanotrichaceae > Methanothrix. The sequence goes on from DAIO01000087.1 coordinate 2,046, forward strand.
AACCGATGAACCTAAGCTCCGCCCTTTTTAATAACCATATTTGCCTCAACAGGCATGCTAATTTCCATCTTCTCTTTCCAAATCGATTTACAGCCTGCGATATGGCGTTCACTCGTCTGCTAAGATGAATCGTCTTGCCTTCCAGAGTGTACTCAAAATATCTTTCAAAATTTCCTGCAGTCCTCTTGAATTGGTCGACTGGATTTCGGAACTCTTTTCCGTCAATGGCGCATTCGATATCGATTGATCGATGTAGAACGAATTTGTCTCTAATCCTTCTCGCTTCTTGTTAAACAGGACATATCCATAGGCATCGACGTCCCCAATTCGAATCTCACTTTCCAGGACATAGAAGATGTCGCCACCAAATCTTTTAGCATTAGCTGGGCTCTCAATTTCTCTATTTGTCTCACTGATCAAGCCCTTGCCGACATTGACGCTAAAAGGAAGAGGAATGATGAAATCAATATTCGCGTCGCTCATTTCTTTTATATTATTCTCACTGTAGAATCCGCGATCCAAGATGAATAGACTCTTCGATATACCAAGCGCTTTGACCTCAGCGACAAGGTTTTTCAGAGTCACAACATCGCTGATGCTGCCTGGAAACAGTTTGAAATAGAGGGGCAGATGCCGATGCAATGAGAGAACCAGGCCGAGGTTATATAGTTCTAAACGCCTCCCTAAAGGATAGGAATATATCCATATTGGTCGCACCGAGTTCATGTTGGCAGGTCTTCATGACACACCTACAAATATTGGGTAGGGGAGTTTGTTATACAGGAGTAGAGGCTTTGAAAAAAGATAACGGAGAATGTTGCGTAACACTCGGGGTTGCAGGAAAGGGGGACCTGTTGGGCTTCAAGAGAGACCTGCAGGAAGCATTTGCTAAAGCTGTGACTGAAGCATTTGGCTCTATCCCAGATGAAATGATTCCTTCTGATGAAGATATCGAGGAATCCTTCAGTGCTCCGGGCGCCGTAACCTATCATATCCTCTCAGATGGGAATAAGGTCGGCGGCGCTGTACTGGCTATTGATGAAGCAACACATCACAACTCGCTTGATCTCTTCTATATATCTACAAAGGAACATGGTCGTGGCATTGGATACGAGGCATGGAGAGCAATTGAGGAAAGGTATCCCGAGACAAGGGTTTGGGAAACTCACACGCCGTATTTTGAAAAACGCAACATTCACTTCTATGTTAATAAATGTGGATTCAAGATTGTCGAATATTACAATATGTATAACCCAGACCCCCATAGAGCTGATAAAGAAGGCCTGCCTGGAGATGGGGAGCTATTTAGATTTGAAAAGATCATGAGGTAATCGCTGTGAACCCTTCTGAGAAGGGCGATGCGGAGACAAAAAAAATGCTTGAGCTTTGCAGATGGCTCTATAATTGCAGCTATTCAGCCATGCCGTCTAAATCATTATAAATTCAGACGGCAATCCAAGAAACGGCTTTCCTTCGAAAGCTCCTTGAATTGCATCGATGATGGATATTGAGTTCCTTTTAGCCGTTGAGATATATCCTCTAATGCGGCAAAATATTTTCGCGCCCTCCCAGATGAACGATTACGTGATTAGGCTTCTCGACCATTTCGAGTGTATGTCCTTTATGGCATTTTTGTCCACCTACTGATCTATATTAACCGTAGCATTGGTCTCCCGACATCCCTCGTTAAAGGGAACTGTGTTGGACCAGCCTCAAGTTGTGGAGAAAACGAAAAAAATAATCCAGGAATATGGTCTTCAGGATAGGATTGATACAATAGGTGCCGACTTCACAAAGGACAACTTTGGCAGCGACTATGACTTGATCTGGACTACCAACTGCCTAACACCCCAGGATAACCTCGACAGTATTTTCGAGAGGGCATATAAATCAATGAATCCTGGAGGTGTATGCATCAGCCAGCACCCGGTAGTGAATAGGGATAGGACTTGGCCCCAGGATGCTGCATGGTGGTTCCACGTCAATGCGATTGCAGGGCAGGATACGACTTGCTACGAGACAACGTTTTCGGACGCAATGCTGAAAGCTGGGTTCCGGAGTGTCGAATCACGGTATGTGAAAGATTATTGGAGCATTGACCGGGTCGATATTGCTCGAAAAGATAAGAAAATGTGATAGGCAAAAAAAGTATCATAGACGGCAAACTCAAGATAGAGATGACTCTCAAGAGCGTAGTGAGGACTATGCTTCAGAAAAGCAGGGATGCTTCGTCTATTCGATGGATAAATGAATGAATGCGCGCATTTTGGAGCTGACCGCGGAAGATGTGGGAAGCTGGAATGGAAAGGATGGCCAGACTATCATTTAATTTGAAGCTCGGAGCAGAAGGTGCCTATGCCATCCTCTGGTCCGACCTGGTGGCATTGCGGCGCTGCCTCCCCAACTACCTGATAGCGACGGTGGTTGCCCCCCTGCTCTACATCGCTGCCTTTGTCTTCGGCTTGGGCAGGGATATCCGGATGGACGGCCAGAGCTACCTGCAGTTCGTGATACCGGGAATTATCGCTATGACGGCCATGAACAGCAGCTTCAACGGGGCTGGAACCAGGCTGGTCATAGATCAGATCCACTGGAGGAGCTTCGATGAGTCTCTCATGGCCCCCATCGGCCAGATCTGGCTGCTCCTCGGCAAGGCATTGATCGGTGTTCTGAGGGGAATGGTGAGCTCAGTGGCATTTCTCGTCATGGCCGCGATCATGAGTCCCGGCCTTCATATCGAACCCCTTTTCTTCATCAGCCTTCTGCTCTGCTGTCTGATCTTCTCCTTCCTGGGAGTGCTCTCAGCCCTTTTGGCCCGCACCTATGATGATATGATAGCATTCAGCAGCATCTTCATCATGCCCATGGCCTTTCTGGGCGGAACCTTCTTCTCCTTGACCTACCTTCCGTCAGACTTGAGGTATGTCATCTACCTGCTGCCTCTCTTTTTGCCCTGGTGGCCTTCTTGACCCTCTTTTCCGCAGCATCTCTTCTGGTCTTGAGAAGGAAGGAGGCCTGAGATGGAGAATAAGTCGATTGCGATATCTCCCTCATCTCATGCTGCTGCAGGATATCCCAGCACCGCTCCCTCGGGATATTCCACTTCCAGGAATTGCTCCAGATACTCCCGATAGATCTTCTCGGGATCAATATCCATCTCGGGGTGCAGCCACGCTGCGCAATAGGCGAGGCCCACGATGCCGTCGGGTCCCCAGGCGATCTCAGTGCTCAGCAGATGGACCCTGTTGTTCTTCACCGCATCCAGATTGCTCCATCCCGGACGTTCCTCCAGATAGCCGTTCAGAACCTGATCCGCTTCTTTTGTGCTGTTCCAGCCCGCCTTTCCGCCTCCCGGTGCCAGAAGCTTGATTATGACATCTGGATTCTCCTTGAGGATCCATTCGCTGTCCAGCTTGGGGTACTCATTCAAATCGCCAGCAATGTTCCGTCCTCCAGTGGAGCTGCACATCGCATCGCCGCTTGAGCCTCTGCCGTAACTGGAGATCTCAGATATGCTGTTTCTCGTTCCCCATTCCATGAACAGACGGGGCTTATCCTTTTCATTGAGGCCGGCCACATAATCATGGATCGCCTGATCATAGCTGCCGCGCCACTGCAGATATTCGTCCGCCTCCTCATTCTTATCCAGGATGAATCCCAAAGTCCTCATCTCCGAGCGCATGATGTCCTCCCGGTAGAGATCAAGGCCGAGAACAGCAATGCCAGCAGGCCTGAGACTCTCCTCCAGCAAGCTGGCCCGATCCAGGTTGGCGGAGGTGATCACTATATCCGGTTTCAATTTGACTATGGCCTCGCTATCGGGGGCAGACCATGTACCTACTGCCGGCTTATCTGCCAGATCCTGATAGTAGTACCCTTCTTTGATGTCTGAGGATACCCCTACCATCATATCCTGTGCCTTGAGGATCTTGGCGGCCTCATTCCTATAGGTGCCCAGAGCGATTATGGATTTCACCGGCAGGGATACGGTGACATTCCTGCCGATGGAGTCGGAGACTGCAAGCTCCGTTTCCTCTCCTCTGATGATCTCATTTATCCGCTCGATGTCCTGGTAATCAATCCTGCCGTCGATATTGGCATCGGAAAGCTTCGTGGCCTTGCTCATCCCGTCGATTACCGCCTGGACATAGATGGCATCTGCCTCGTCGATCCTGTCGTTCATATCGGCATTGCCGAATATGCTCAAGAGATCCTGGCCGTCTTCATCGGCAGACGCTGCTGGGCAGAGAAGAGAAAGGGCGATCATGGTGACACAGCTACACCATAATATCGGCAGTTTAAACGGTCTATTCATGTTACTGCATTTAAAAATATTCATAACTCATCACAATAATTTGCCTGAACTATTGTATATATAAATCTTTCCATAGCTCTGCTAAACGCTCATCCTCCTGAGGGCCATCATCCCTCCGCCCAAAAATAACAGGAAGAAGAGGAAAAGAACCAGAAAAGATGACCAGGGAAGAGGCTGGTCCAACGCAGCCGCCCTCAGAAACAGGCTGGAGTGGGTGAGTGGAAGGGCGTACAGCGCCATCTTCAGCCCGAAGGGAACCTGGGAGACGGAGAAGAAGGTTCCACCGAGGAAGGTCATCGGCATGAGAATCAGGCTGCCAAATGTGGCCATATCCTCATGAGAGCGGGCCAGCAGTGCAGCCAGAACACCAAGAAAGGCAAAGGTCAGGCAGCTAAGCAGCAATCCTAATACAAAGGGCAGAGTGATATGGATATGCCTGGCGATGAGAAAGGCCACGAGCAAGAACGCTACCGAGCTCAGTATACCCCTCACCACCCCAATCAGCGCTTTTC
>DAIO01000181.1:0-4538 GCA_002498745.1 Methanosaeta sp. UBA533
CCTGGTTATTATAGTTTTTGGCCTATTGACCTGCAATTGCCCTTCATCTCATCTGAAGTGCTATCTGCAGCGCTTATCTTCCCAGAGCCGATATCCCCCTGAACCTCTCCACTGCCTCGACTATGCTATCCGCCACATATTCGATCTCCTCCATGGTGTTGGACATACCCAGGGTGATCCTGAGGGAACCGTGGCACTCCTCCGCTTTAAGGCCCAGGGACATGAGAACATGGCTTGGCTCCAGCTTGTGAGACGAGCAGGCGGAGCCTGTGGAAACGCATATCCCTTTGGAGTCCAAGAAGAGCAGGAGCGACTCGCCCTCCACGTACTTGAATCCGAAGTTCAGGTTGCCGGGAAGCCTCTTTTTCATAGTACCATTTATCCAGGCATCCTTGACCCTGCCTAAGACCAGCTCTGCCAGGCGGTCGCGCAGGCCTGCCAGTCTCTCCGCCTCTTGGGGCATATCCCTCTCTGCCAGCTCTGCCGCTCTTGCCAGGCCCACAATTCCGGATATGTTCTCCGTTCCGGATCTGAGGCGGTGCTCGTGGCCCCCTCCCTGGATGATGCTCTCAAGCTTTGTGCCTTTGCGGATGTATAGAGCCCCCACACCCTTCGGCCCGTAGAGCTTATGCGCGGAAAGGGATAGCAGATCGACCCCGAGGTCATCTACATTGACCGGAATCTTGCCCACGCTCTGCACGGCATCGGAATGAAGGTAGATGTCCCTCTCCGCCGCCAGACGGCCGATCTCCTCCAGGGGCTGGATGGTTCCCACCTCGTTGTTGGCGTGCATCACAGAGATGAGGATGGTATCCGGCCGGATGGCTGCCTCCAGAGTGGAGAGCTCGACCAGCCCCTCACCGGTCACGGGCAGGTAGGTAACCTCAAATCCCTCTTTTTCCAGGGCCCGGCAGGTCTCCAGGATTGCAGGATGCTCGATTTGGGTGGTGATGATATGCTTTCCAAGCTTTTGATTTTTGCGGGCTACGCCCTTAAGAGCCAGGTTATCTGACTCCGTGCCTCCAGAGGTGAAGATGATCTCCTCAGCTCTTGCCCCCAGCAGGGCAGCTACCTTCTCCCTTGAGTCCTCCAAAGCCTCCTTGGCCTCCCGGCCTGATCGGTGCAGGCTGGAGGCATTGCCGAACTTCTCACCGAAATAGGGCAGCATGGCTGCCAGTACCTCTGGCGCCACTGGGGTGGTGGCGGAATGGTCCATGTAAATGCGCTTCATCCATTTTTCTATTGAGAGCTGAGGGTAAATAGATGGCGAACTCAAACGAGAAACTATAAGTACGCTGCCGGGGGACAGCAGGATATGGACATATCCATTCCCCTATTTTCAACTCCGCTCTTGATAGCTGCCGCCCTGATAGGCCTTGGATTTCTGGTTTATCTCTTCTCGGCGAGGCTGGGGGTAGTGAGCATTGGCGCGGGCACAGCCATAATGGGGACTGTGGTCCTCTTTGATCTGCCCAATGGATTTGCAATCGAGAGCCTGGTGCTATTCGGATTCACCGTGGTGGTCGGGATCTGGATGATGTATGTTGGAGTGAAAAACGGCTGAAGAGCCAAATAATTACTCATGCGGGCCGGGCGGAGAGTGCAGGGCCAAAATCCGGAGCCTTATCGGAGTTCGGGCCAAAGGGAGTATGCAGCCGATATTGCGTAGGGATGGAGCTGGCTTTCATTCAGTGGGAAACCCTTATATGCCACTTCTGCATCCTAAGGAACGCTGCGCGGGGCCATAGGGTAGCCTGGTATCCTACAGGACTGGGGGTCCTGTGACCGGCGTTCAAATCGCCGTGGCCCCATAAAATGTCTTTGCGTATTTTGTATAGTAATAGAGGCCATATTCTCTGCCGGATCCAAAGCATCCCTCTTTAAGAATTGACTATGATCTTCCCCTGATAATTCTTCAATATGACGAGTCAGAGAAAAGAGTCTCTATTTTGGTGCTATCTGCGAGATGAACAAGTGGTCAATTCCCGTATCATTGCTGCTCTATCTTTCAGCCGGGCGAGGACTTCCCCTCTATTCGAACCCTTCGCCAGGATGGAGAGAATCGGATCGTCTCTTTCAATTATCGAGCCAGGACGGGGGACATCCGCCGTCCAGGGAAAGAGCAGGCTATCTTTTATCTCCGTGGAGCGTGGTGCATAGATTATTGCCCTCCCGACAGTGCACTTGATGGCTGGCCTTGAGGGAAGCAATCCCCGAAAGGAGTTCAGATGAGCCTCGAATACATTGATGCCTGTGGCACACTCCACTGTGTCCAGGCTCCCCTGGAAGCGACAGTTGACCTCCACCACCACCGGCCCCTCCTCAGTGAGAAGGAAGTCGATCCCATTGCTTCCCAAGAGGCCCAGTCGCGCAACAATCCTCTCCGCCATGTTCGCTATATCGCTCTTGGGCAACGGCTCCATAGGGGTGATATTGCCGCAATAGCGAAAGCCCTTGGCTCCAGTCCAGCTCTCCCCGATCAGCTGCTCGTTCGTTGCCAGCGCCCGCGCCCCTTTCCCGTCGCCGATGACCGAGACGCTCGCCGGCCGGCCGGACACGACCTCCTGGGCAATCAACCCCTCTTCCCATTCTAGCCTTGAGCTGTCCTCTGCGATTCTGCAGCCCACCCCGCCTGCCCCCTTACTGGGCTTTACCATGACCGGAAAGTTCAGGTCCTCCGCCGAGGTTTCCGTCCTGATGAAGGGAAAGCCATTCTTCTCCAACCAGCGGGCCTGATAGAGCTTATCTGAGATCCTGGTGATCTTCTCGGCCGGATTGTTGAGCACCGGCACCCCTTTGACCCTGGCCTCCTCAAGTCCCGGACCCAGGACGACAGCATCGGGACGGACTCTTTCGACGTGCTCGGAGATCAACTCATCGATTCTGTCCGCACCACCGGGATCATCTATCCCATCTCTGGACAAGAGCGCCATATCCTCGGCACAGCTCTCCAGATCCAGGTCGCAGTAGCCATCGACGGCATAAACCTCATGCCCTGCCCGGCTGGCGGAGCAGGCGATATGCCGAATGTTGATTCCAATTATCAGAAGCTTCATCCTATCTGACTCTCATAAGATCGTTATCACCATGAAAGGAGGCCAGCGGCCTTTCCAGGGTCGGTCCCGTCATCATCCTCATCATCGTCCCTATCCTCTTCCTCCTCCTTCGAGCCGTACTCCGGATAGATGACCTCCTTCCCTCGAGAGGAGGGCACTATCTTCAGCCCCCCCTCAAACTCCCGGCACAGCTCCCGGCCCAAAAAGAGCCGGTCCAGGAAAACGGCCAAGGCCGCCACCTCGGAATGAGGCTGGTTGCCCACAGCCACATTCCAGTCCGCCAACTGGTACACCTCTGCCGGAACCTTCTCCGCCCCCACGACTATCAGTATATCCTCGCTCTTCCTGATCTCATCGATCACATCGGGCAGATTCGAGCCGTACATGGTGAGGTGAACCACCTGACCACCGCTTTCCTTCCAGCGAACGATCTCCCCCTTCCATGACGCATCCGGGGTGAGACTGAAGTCCCCTCCCCACCGCCTGGCTGCATCATTCAGGCTCTCCTCCACATGGGCATCGCGACCGCAAAGAAGCATCCCCTCCGCTCCAAAAGCCCGGGCGACCAGGCCCACATGGGTGGTGATCCTCTTGTCCCTCTCCGGTCTATGCCCCAGACGCAAAACCACTGCTCGCACGGGCCAAAAGAATATGGTCTCCCTTATTTAGAGCCTTCCAGGATCATGTTATCTCGTGCCCGAAACCGGGATCATCCCGAAGCTATAAATTCCTCCAAAACATCCGGAGAGCGATGAATCAGTGTGAGAGATGCCAGGGCCGTGGAGTGCTCACGGTTGGAGAGAAGCCCTGCCCCAACTGCAATGGCAAGGGAACGACCGAGTCCATCTCCCTGGGAGAGGCATCGGACAGAGATATGAAGTCTCTGATTGAGAGCGGCTCGACGAAATGCAGCGTCTGTCAGGGCAGCGGCAAGATTCCGATCACCGAGAGCTGCCCTGATTGCCATGGCCTTGGCCGGGATTACCTGTGCGTGGTCTGCAAGACAAAGCTGGACAGCAAAAAGGAACTCTGTGAGCGTTGCGCCAAAAAGCCGCTGGTTCATATCCTCGATCCGGCCTGCGACATCAGAGATATCTCCGTGGGGGAGATATACCAGGGTAAGGTCTCAGGTCTGGCAAACTTCGGGGCTTTTGTCGATCTATCCGATTCTGTGCGCGGCCTGGCCCACAACAAATATCTCAAGAGCCGTCCGGAGGCTGGCGACGCCATCATGGTGACTGTGAGAAACATCCTGCCCAATGGCAACATAGAGCTTGAGCCAGCAGAGCTGAAGGAGTACAACACAGTGGAGGTGGAAAAGGACCTTCCCCTCTCCAAGGCATCTGATCTGCACAGCCAGGTGGGCAAGACGGTCATGATCAAGGGAGAGGTGATCCAGGTCAAGCAGACCGGCGGTCCGACCATATTCACCCTGGCAGACGACAGCGGCCTGGTCTTCTGCGCTGCCTTCGAACGGGCCGG
>DAIO01000094.1:0-10568 GCA_002498745.1 Methanosaeta sp. UBA533
AAACTTAACTAGGGAGGACTACCCGTTTTTTTAAAATTCGCCTCACAGTCTCATGGGAAATGCTGTCAATATAGTTGAGCTCAACGACCTTATCAGCTAATAGCCTTAAAGACCACCGCGCGAAACCTTCTGGCGGCTCGCTGCAGCTTAATGCAATCAAATGGGCTTCAAAATCCCCATCGGTTTTCTTGGCATAGATGCGGTTTCCTGTCCTTTTATCAAGTGCAGCATCGAGACCTCCTTCGACAAATCGCTTTTTCACGCGATCGATCTTTCTCATGCTGATTTGAAGCACACGAGACATTTCTTCATTGGTCGAGTGTTCTGTTTGGTATTCACCTTTGTCGCAACCCAGCAAAATCAATGCATTAAGAATCTTCTGTGATCTCTGCTTTCCCTTTGATGCAATGTCACTGAGAGTTTTGCGTTCTTCTTCAGTTAGCGTAACGATATACTTCTTCATATCCTATTCTCCAGGATAGAATATGAGCTAATACATCTTATACTTTACGACATTTAATTAATGACGCGACACTAGCTGCTGCAGCGACAATACCAAGCCCTGCTGCTTTGATCCGAGCAAGACTGGCAAGAGCACATTTGAGATCACAGCGCCGATTGTGGACCAGCCGACGGAGATCACCATTTCAGTGATGGTGCGCACTAAGAGGATGGCGTCATGCATGGACATGGCGGAGCTGAAGATCACCGTCAAGCCGCTCAAAGGATTAACTGTTGTCAAAAAGCATTTAGGCGGAGACGGCACGTTCCAGTTCACGGGGACGGGCTTTTCCGGAGACTGCGGTATGAGCTCGTTTAGCCTCAGCCCCTCCAACGGCTATGCCTTCGCCTGCCCCGATTTGCTTCCGGGAACTTATACCATCGCCGAGCTCGTTGTTCCTGGCTGGGATCTGGACGGCATCACAGTTGCTGGAACCGATCCCGCAAACTACCAGATAGCGGACAATACGGTCACAATCATGCTTCTGCCCAATGAGGCGCCTGTAATTACTTTTACCGACAAGAAAAGGTGCTCCTTGACTGTTGCCAAAAAGGCTATTGGTGGAGATGCTGCCTTCAGCTTTACTGGAGAGGGATTCCCGTCAGGCTGCACGCTCGAATCCTTCCAGCTGAAAAACGGCGAGAGCGCATCCGATCAGAGCTTGATTTCGGGAAGGGCATACACAATCTCTGAGGAGGCGCTGGGCGGCTGGGATCTGGAGAGCATTACAGTCACTGGAACCGATCCCGCAAACTACCAGATAACCGGCAGATCCATTACCATAACGCTCCAGCCCGGTGAGTCACCGACAGTGACCTTCACCAATGCCAAACGCGGCAGCATTGTAGTTGACAAGGTAGCATCCCCCGGCGGATCTGCGCAGGAGTTCGAATTCAAGCCAAGCTATGGCGAACCATTCAAGCTGAACGATGCCTCCGATCCGAAGGATAGTGGTCCATTGCTGCCCGGCACCTATTCGATCATCGAAACGGCCGTGCCGGATTGGGATCTCACCGACATAACAGTAAAAGGCATAGCGTCTGAGCCTGCAGTCGATCTTGTAACTGGAACCATATCGTTTTATTTGGCATCGGGCGAGACGGCCCGTGTCACCTACACCAATCGCAAAAAGCAGGCAGACATATCGGGATATGTGTGGGATGACGCCAACGGCAACTGTATTCTGGACGAGGGCGAGGATAAGCTCTCCGGCTGGACGGTCACCCTAAAAGATGCCTCAGGCAACGTGATCGCTACCGATACGACCGATGAGAATGGTTACTACGAATTCGAGAATGTTGCGCCGGGCAAATATAACCTGCAGACGACCCTTCAGCCCGGCTGGGCTCCAACCTGTCCCCCTGAGGGCAAGGTCGAGGTAGACCGCACAAGCATTCCCATAGTCCAAGGCTTCGGCAACCGGCGTTCAGGCTCCATCACAGTTATCAAGGACGCGATTCCCAACAGCCGCCAGCCATTTGGCTTCATTGGAACTCTGGACAAGTTTGAATTGACCGATGACGGTACGACCTCCAGTCGCATCGTCTTTACTAGCCTTAAAGCTGGCGACTACGAGATCAAGGAGCAGGTTCCAGCAGGCTGGTCTCTGATATCGGTCGATTGTACTGGGTGTCCCAGCGATCCCATTGAAAGCGGCGTGGTAGTCCATCTGAGCGAAGGTGGCAGCGCAACTGTCAGGTTCGTTGATATCTCTGCTGTCGGCGGGCTGAGTCTAAACAAGAGCACTCAGAATAAGACTGTTGCATTGGGGCAGGACATATTATACACCATCACCCTCTGCAATGACGGACCGGTCTCTCTCACCAACGTAACCCTCTGGGATGCTCTGCCTGAATCGGTTGAGCTGGTCGATGTCTATCCCGAACCGGCTTCATACTGCCATTGGACTGTAGGTACATTGGCCCCGGGAGAGTGCTTTGTGGTAGACCTGAGGGCAAGGGTCAAAAAAATCGATATCAATTATGACATGGCACAGAGGGTGCAAGGGGAGGGGTTCGTGAACGTGCATAACGACTATGACACCTCCATTGGGCCCGAATCGGTAAAGAACTGCGCCTACGCCAAGGCAGACTTCGTCGAGACGATATCAAGCTGTGCCCAAACCAATATTAAAAACCCTGGAACCGAACTGATGAGACGCGAGTTTGGCAGCGGGACATACGAGAGCGAGGAGCTCTCCGCGGTCCGCACAGAGAACAAATCCATCAAGAGCACGACCAGCCTTTCCGCCACTCACTCTCCCACAACCTTCTCCCTTCCCAAAGGGGGTTCAATCGAATATGGCAGCAAATGGACTGAGAAATCCAAGGTCAGGAACGAGGCCACTGGCTCGACCATGACCGAGGAGTACACCTCTGCCTCCAGAATCGAGAAGGAGAGGACTTTGGATCTGAACGAGAACGGCTCGACAATGAAATCGGATGTTGAGTTCGAGGGCGTTGGGCATATTGGAGTTCTCAAGAAGCAGAACCCTGATGATCACCCCGAGGTCAAACCCCTCTTCGAGTCCAGTGAGGATTATGTTGGCAGCTTCAAGATTTACCAATATGTCGATGAGTACGGCACAAGCGTGGTCTCCAACAAATCGACAACGGGATATGGCTATGTGGCCGTGGACAAGAGGATCCGAAACAGCCAGCGCACCTACGAATCAGGCACCGGCTCCTATAAGAGCGAGGAGTTCATCGAAACGCCGACAAGCTTTATAGCCAAAAATCTCAGCCTCACTCACGCTCCAACGAGCTTTGTCTATTCCCCCAATTTCCAGGCCAATCGTTCCATCAAATGGAGCGAAGGCATGTGGTCCAAGAGCAGCGACCTGGTAAGCGGCGCTGACATTGCCAACATAGAAAGCCGCAATAAGATCGTCCCATCCAGCTGTCTTGCCAATAATAGCACCCGCCCTGGAACATTGATCAGCGAGAGGTACTCATATCTGGATAGTCTGCAAAAGGAGACCGTAGCATATGGCCTCAACGAAATGAAGACCGAGGTCAGCTTCAGCGGCCAGGCAGACTACAGGGTGATACACCGGGGCGAGAATGATACAGACATAGTCGATAACGAGGAGCGCTATGTGGGTAGCTACGATATAAAGAGGAATGTACGCCTGAGTGGCACATCCAAGTACGACCGGCCTCACCTGACGGTGATCAAAGAGGGGACGACCAGGACCGAATGGCTCAACGGAACTGACGCTACACTTGCCGAGTACTCCATTAGAATAACCAACGACGGCGACCGTGCCCTAGCTCCGATCCAGGTGAGGGACATATTCCCGCCGGGGACGCAATACGTCAGATCAACCATAAGGCCCGCCAAGCTCGAGCCAGCGTTTGCTGACTGGACACTGGCTCACCTTGGCATAGGCGACACGATTGTCATCGGCCTTACGCTGAACGTCACCGAGATCGCTCAAGGCAATCTGGTGAACAGGATTGATGTATGCGGAAGCTACAGTGACGGCTCGGTATGCACTGGCAACTATTCAGTTCAGGAGTTCAGCTGGCTGGCATGCTGTCCGCCCACGGTTCATCTCTCCAAGAAGGCCTGGCTGGATGAGTTTGATCCGACGATTGTGCACTATAGGATCGTGGTCGCAAACAGGGCGGATGATAGCGTAGCTGTAACCGTCACCGATCAACTGCCGGCCAGCATGACCCTGCTCGATGCCTCGATTGAGCCAAACACGAACGCTGGCAGCCAGATAATCTGGGCCTTGACGGATATCCCGGCCGGCAAGTCCAGATCCATAGATTACACCGCCAGGGCCTCGCGCGATGGAGGATTCACCAACATCGTCCACATCGATGCCGTGGCCATCAACGGCGACAGCTCTGATACTGCAGAGGCCGCTGCATACATCGAGATCAACGCCACCGGAGCTGCGCCCAGAACCTTCATGTATGGCGAATGGGAGCCTCCCGCCTGGAATCTGACCTCTCTCGATTCAGTGTTGACGATGGAGCCCGAGCTTGAGCTCGTGATAGAATCGCCTGAAGATTGAAGTTCCCGAAAGATAAAAAAAGGCTCATCGCTATTTAATTTGTAGGATGGCGACTTCCCGCTTTGTCCTTCGCAATCCAACAAGTTAAATCCGTTGCCGTCCATTAACATATCGTATTGGTGGGATTAGAGGTGGCAGAAGAGAGCAAGTCGCCAAACAGGGGAATGGAGCATAACATACATGGAATACATGGCACGGCCAAAGGCCAAAAGACAGATGATGCAGGCGAAATGCATAAGAATCACGAAATGAGCATGGCCCGGCATCCGGACAAATCCAGCAAGAGACACCGTGGCAGACATGAAGGCCATAAAACCGAGGATTTTAAAAGACGATTCATAATTTCTCTGATTATAACGATACCAATCCTGCTCCTCTCTTCTTTTATCCAGGAATTATTCCGGTTCGAATTGCAGTTTCCGGGCTCCCTTTATGTGGTGTTCCTGCTCTCATCATTAGTCTATTTTTATGGTGGTTATCCCTTCCTGAAAGGATTTTTCAAAGAAGTCAAGGATAAAAATATAGGGATGATGACTCTCATCGCCACCGCCATCAGTGCTGCTTATTTTTACAGTTCGGCGGTCGTCTTTGGCCTTATGGGCGAGACCTTCTTCTGGGAGCTGGCCACGCTGATCGATATCATGCTTTTTGGCCACTGGATTGAGATGCGTTCAATCCTCGGAGCTTCCCGAGCCCTGGAGGAGCTGGTCAAGATCATGCCCTCGGAAGCCCACTTGATAAAAGATGGCCAGACGGTGGAGGTCAAGGTCGAATCTCTTAAGCCGGGAGACCGAGTCCTGGTCAAACCCGGGGAGAAGATACCCATCGACGGAACGGTGATCGAGGGAGAGACAAGCGTAAATGAGTCCATGCTCACAGGCGAATCCAGGCCGGTCAGGATAAGAGCGGGAGACGACGTGATAGGCGGGTCCATCAATGGCGAGGGCTCGATATCGTTAGAGGTTAAGAAGATCGGATCCGAGACCTACCTCAGTCAGATCATCGAGCTTGTCAGGCAGGCTCAGGAGAGCAAATCCAGGACTCAGGACCTGGCAGACAATGCCGCTCGATGGCTTACCATAATATCTCTGAGCGTCGGAGCTATCACATTTGCTGCCTGGCTCAACTTCAGCAAAGACTCGGCTTTTGCCATTGAGAGAGCAGTCACAGTGATGGTCATATCCTGTCCACATGCTCTGGGGCTGGCAGTTCCTCTTGTGGTTGCAGTCTCAACCTCACTGGCTGCGAAATCAGGTCTATTGATCCGGGATAGATCCACTTTTGAGAGGGCCAGGGACATCCAGGCGGTGGTCTTCGACAAGACGGGGACTCTGACCGAAGGCCGATTTGGGGTCACCGATATCGTACCCCTTGCTGGCCTGAATGAGACCGAGGTCCTGAGAATGGCCGCATCTCTGGAAGCAAACTCGGAGCACCCCATAGCAGCGGGAATTGTAAAAGGCTCAAAAGAAATGGGCATTGATCTCATTCCCATCCAGGGATTTAAATCAATTCCCGGAAAAGGGATTGAAGGTCAGGTTCGGGGAAGGAGCTGGATGATGGCAAGCCCAGGTTACCTGAGAGAGAACAACATCAAGCTAGATGATGATAGAGTGAACAGGCTGGCGGAGCAGGGGAAGACAGTCGTCTTCTTGCTGGAAGAGGATAGGCTTGTAGGGGCCGTAGCCCTGGCAGATATGATAAGAAAAGAATCCAGAGAGGCAATCGAAGAGCTCAAGTCGATGAACATCAACTGCATGATACTCACCGGAGACAATCGATTCGTCGCCCGATGGGTGGCAGAGGATCTGGGCTTGGACGACTTTTTTGCAGAAGTATTGCCCCATGAAAAGGCTCAGGCCATAAGGAATGTTCAGAGGGAATACATTGTGGCGATGGTTGGAGACGGGGTGAATGATGCACCTGCCCTGGTGCAGGCTGATGTGGGAGTCGCCATCGGTGCGGGCACTGATGTGGCCGTTGAGTCGGCTGACATAGTGCTGGTCAGGAACGATCCCAGGGATGTGGCAAATATCATCCGCCTGTCGAAAAGGACTTACAGCAAGATGTTCCAGAACCTGATATGGGCAACGGGCTATAACGCACTGGCCATCCCTCTGGCCGCAGGCGTCCTCTACGGCTTTGACATAATTCTTAGTCCCGCCATCGGGGCTATTCTCATGAGCGCCAGCACGGTGATAGTGGCTATAAATGCGAGGCTGCTGGAAATGTAGCATAAGCTGGATTTACATTTACTATGCTCAAACACGTCTTTTAGATCGATTCGATCTTGACCGATTGCACCATCCCAAAGCTACCTTATCATCACCCGGCCCAGTGTCACCAGGAACAGCGCCAAGAGCAGCCAGCCCAATATCATCTCCAGCATCACATAGTATCTATGCCTGCCCATGGGCAGAAAGTCGATGGGTCCCTGGGAGAGGAAGATCATGGTGCTGAAAAAGAGTGCATTTCGCAATGTGGCCCGCTCGGGGATGCTGTCTTTCTCCACCGGCCCGCTCAGGGGTTTGGACGAGCGGCGGATACCGTCTCCTATCCAGAAGACCAGGCCGAAGATCAGAATGGTAAGCAAAGACCATACCACGGCATAGCTTGGCCGCACTCCATAACCGCAGGAGAGCCAGGCCAGGATATCGATGATCTTTGACCAGCCCCAGCCCTTGCTGGCCTGATCTAGCTTTCGATACTGATAGTAGCAGTCGTCCTCATCTTCCAGCCAGCCCAGCCGGCGGTAGTTCTCCACCAGGGCAAGATATGCTCCCGGCTGCCAGGCCACATGATCCTGGATCTCCTTCCAGTGAGCCCGGAAGAGGTTGATCTCAGTATCGTTTAGGATGATGCGGGAGCCCTCTTTTAGCTCTGCCTCGTCGAAGAGCAGAGAGGTGATGGATCCGGATTTGAAGTTGAGGTCTCCATCGAACCGGGCATCCTGGAAGGTTACGATGTCCTCGAACCTGGCCAGGCCGAAGAGGGCCAGGTCCTGAAAGTGGGCGCCGGAGAAGTAGGCGGCATCGGAAAATCTGGCCAGGCCGAAGCCCGCCTCATCGGCGAATACCGCCCCGCCGAAGGAGGTGAGGCCGGAAAAACGAGCCATGCCAAACTGGGCTGGACCGGAGAATAGGACGTCCCCGAAATAGGGCTCATTCAGGCGGGAGCGGATGAAGTTGGCCTGGCCGGAGAATGTGGCAGCAGAGAAGTCCGAGGTAGCGGAAAGGTCGACATCGGAGAAGAAGGCATCCCCTGAGAACTCTGCTGCTGCGAAGTAGGAGTAGGAATCGAAATCTGAGTAGTTGAAATCAACCTTTCCCAGGAAGCGGACGTCATGGAAGGAGGCATCCAGGCCGAAGGCGGTATCCTCAAAGCTCAAATCATTCTCAAACAGCGCTCCACCGAAGAGCGCCGGCTGGTAGAAGGTGCAGCCAGCGAAGCTGGCCTGGCGGAAAGAGGTATTGGCAAAGTCCGCCCGGCCCAGGAATGTGGCCCTCTCGAAGCTGGCATTGCCAAAGGAGCTTCCCCAGAAGAAGGCATCCTCTGCAAATGTAATTCCCTCAAAGGAGGCGTCAGGGATGGTGCAGTTGAAAAGTGCGAATGCTGCCGGGACCTGTGCTCCGGGCAATGCGGATAGATCGAGATCGCCAGTGATGGCAATGCCATCGTAATGGACCGATTGGCCCGCCGCAATCTGGGATAGGATCTTCTGGGCGGGCAGAGACTGCTGGGCGCCGCCCAGGGATACCAATGCCATCGCCAGAACAATGGCGAATACGAGAGACAGCCAGGACATCTACCGGCCTTCATGCAAGTTCCTGGACATATTCTTTGCGCAGATCGCCATATTGCCGATTTTTTCGCCTCATATCCCCCTTTTCCATCCTACTGGACAACGCTGGTGTTCTCCTCCTCCATCAGCTTCGACGTCTCATTCAGGCTCTCATTCTCAGCTGCTTCCTCCAATGGTCCTGAGCTCTCAGGGATCCGGGCAAATAAGCCAGCATCAAAGGAGTCAATGATATCGGCGGCATCTTCGGCAAACTGATCATAAAGCTCATCAGGTGCGTTATATGTGAATATGTATGCATAATCGTCAATCACAGTCCAGGCCTTCAAGACTCTGAATGTCACACCCTCGCTTTCCAGGCTGTACACTATGGCATGAGCCGGCACTTCATTTATTGTGATATCGCTCTCGGCCAGGATCTGGAGATCTGGTATGATTTCATTGAGAACTCCCAACGCTGCCTGGCTATACACTTCCAGGGTTACATCCTGCCCCGCGGGAAGCTCTTCGTTCTGGAGCAACAGATATACCGCCGGATTATCGACATCCTCTCCAGGGGCCAGGAAGCCCACGATCATTCCTTGATCATTGGCTTCGGCCTCCTGCTCGATCCAATCAGCCGGGTAAATCAGCTCAAATCCATAGTCATAGTTCTCATAAAACAGCCATTCATCCAGGTCGGAGAGGGCCAGGGCCCCGGAGGTGTCCAGAGGCTCGCTCTGGGCCTGAATGCTGCCATTTAAAGAGGAGTCAATAGAACCGTAAGCACAACCAAGCAGCGCCAGATTCAGTGCTGCTAGAATTATGGCTAGAAACTTATTATTGATCGTAAAGATCACCTGTATTGCTTCATCATCAATAAGTATATGAAGATTCCTTATGATAAGCTTTTATGGGAGTGACCAGCGGATGCTCGTCGATCCCCGGCCCGTTCCTTATCGTCCGGGGCTCATCGCAAAAGCCGTCCGAGTTGGTATCATTGCAGCCCTCGCCTGGCTCGTCGTAATCGCTATAATGATTTCCGATGACCTTTGCGCCCTTCAGCAGTCCCATGAGCCCCTCCTCTTTCATCTCCATGCTCCACCGGTTGCCAACAGTATCGTTTGCTGCGACCCTGTTCCCCAGGAAGTCATTGGAATGAATGGTATTGTTCGTCGCCCCCTCCTCGATGTAAACACCATACCTATTCTTATAGAGGATATTATTCAGGATGATGTTATCAGAAGAGTCGATGAATATGCCGGCATTTCCGCATCCGCATCCTCCTGAGCCGGTCAGGTTGAAGCCATCAATTCTCGTTCCATTGGCCCTCAATGTGATGGCGCTCGACGATCCATTGGCATCTATCACTGGCCGTCCGCTGCCGGTATCTACGCCTATCAGAGCTACTGAGTGCAGGACGTAGACATGCTCCACATATATTCCGCTCTGCACTTCAATAATGTCTCCATCGCTGGCATTATTCAAAGCACCCTGGATTTTGCTATAGTCTGCACCATCGGGCGCCACCGTTATCCTGGCGGCGTTCGCAAACCCTATGATCGCAATTAAGATAAGGATCATTATTATTGAACGCACATGCATAAAGCTCGATTTGTCTCTATTTTCCTATTAGAACTTTATCATTAAGCCCCATGGATCGCGTATTTGATCAAAAGGAGATCGTCTATGTCCGGGATTCAGGCAGGAAGGATGATGACTTAAACCATTAGGTACAGTAAGGCTACCAGGTGGATTGAATGTCCGATTGCATAAGATGCCAGAAATGCGGCAAAGATGTCCCGGAGGATGAGGTCTTCGCGACAGAAGGCAAGACCTTCTGCGAGGACTGTTACATCGATGTCAACAACAGGATCCGGGTCTGCGATCCCTGGGGCGAGAGGTCGAAGAAGATATACCGAGAGAGCCACGGCCTGGAAGGGACGGACGGGCTGACCGATCAGCAAAAGGAGATCTATGAGTACATCCAGTCACAGGGCAAGGCTACAATGGCTGATATCGGAAAGAGGTTCAACCTATCGGAAGCTGAACTCAACAATCAGTTCGCCATCCTCAGACACTGTCAGCTCCTCAAGGGGAAGAAAGAGGGAGATTCTGTCTATATCGTGCCCTGGTAGAGCTGCCGATGCCGGCACTTCCTCTGCCTCCATCACATAAACACAGGCTGGAAGCCCCGCTCTTCAGGGCGGGGAGGAAAGCCGTAAGTAGCCCACCGAAACCTTTATATCACTTAGTGACTA
>DAIO01000024.1:0-3236 GCA_002498745.1 Methanosaeta sp. UBA533
GAGATGATCACAATGAAGGCGGAAGAGCTGATGGAGACAAAGCCATCAGGCTTCCGGTTCACCCTTCTGGTATCCTGCCCGAGGGCGGAGATAAGAGAGGGCAGGATCATAGCCCGAAGAGGATATGATACCAAATACAGCTATTAGAGCTGATTGATATGATAGAGAACTATACCGATATTGGGGCCAGCACACCTGAGGCGATAAAGATCAGCAGAAAGAGCCGGGAGCTCATATCCAGCATGATCGGGGACCGGACCCTGGAGGACAGGATCACCCAGAGATGCGTCATTGCCACCGGCGACCCAAGCACAGCAGAGATCATGAGATTTCAGAATGACCCTTTTCAGGCAGGCCTTAAGGCCCTGGAACGGGGCGCTCCCATCTACGTGGATATCAAGATGGTCCAGGCGGGGTTGTTAAAGAAAGGTCATACCAGCCCCATAGAGGCGTTCATCGATAAGGGAGACGAGCTGGCGGCATCCAGGGGGATCACCCGCACCTCAGCCGGTGTATTGGCCCTGAATGAGAAGCTCTCCGGATCAATAGTGGTGATAGGAAATGCCCCCTCTGCCCTGCTGACCCTCTGTGAGCTCATGGAGTCGGGACGGGTCCTGCCCGATCTGGTGGTGGGGGTGCCAGTGGGCTTTGTCAATGCCCTGGAGAGCAAAGAGAGGCTCCGGGAGATCTCCGTCCCCTCGATATCCACTGCCGGTACCCGCGGCGGAACCCCCATCGCCGTAGCAGCCATAAACGAGATCATAAACACCTATGCCAGAGAAAGACCCTGAGCTGATAGCCGATCCAGTCAGCGGCTTTAGCATACCCCTCTCCTGGATCGAATCCTGTTCCGATCCCCTGGCCCGTGAGAAGATCCTGTCGGGCAGATGGACCATCCTCTCCAGCGGCCTATTATTAAAGCGCGGCCTTACCACGGGAACCACTGCCGCAGCCGCAGCGAAAGGGGCGGTCGTATCCCTGGTCCGGGCGACCGAAAGCCTGGAGGTGATGACGCCAGCCGGAATCCCGGTCTCGGTTTCCGTTAAGGCAGAGAACGGCTACTGCACTGCTCGCAAGGACGGAGGGGACCACCAGTCCGATGTCACCGCTGACCTGGAGATATCGGCCCGGGCAGAGCCGTCTGGAGAGACGGTTCTCCTTGCCGGTGAGGGGATTGGAAGGATAGGAGCCGGAGGCCTGTGCGACCGGATCGGCCGCCCGGCCATAAGCCCCTCGGCAAAAGAGCAGATCATGATGGCTATATCCGATGGGCTGAAGGTGACAGGTCTTGAGCACGTGCGGGTACAGATCTGTGTCCCCCAGGGAGAGAGGATTAGCCGCCAGACCCTCAACCCCAAATTGGGGATAGTTGGAGGCATATCCATTCTGGGATCGACCGGATTTGTGGAGCCCTGGAACGAGCACCTGGTAAATGAGAGGGCTGAGGAGCTAAAAGGGGCGAGGAGGGTGGTGGTCAGCACGGGCAGAACCGGCCTTAAGCTCAGTCGAATTCTCTTTCCCGATCATGAAGCGGTGCTTATGGGAAGCCAGCTGGGCCGGCTGGAGTTCGGTCCCGATCAGGAGAGCGTCTTATGTGGCCTTCCCGCTCTGATACTAAAATGGGCTTGGCCCGAGATACTGGAGAATACGGGGTATAATACCGTGGCGGAGATGGTGGAAAAGGAGCCGGAGCACGAAAACATCACCCTCGGACTGAAGAGGGCCAAAGAGAAGCTGCCTTGCACCCGTATCGTTCTCCTCCATAGGGATGGACGGATTTTAGCGGAGGCTCTATGATCATCGTAGGAGTGGGCATCGGCCCGGGTATGATGACCCAGGAAGCTGGTGAGGCCATCGGCCGGGCGAGGTTGATCTATGGATCGAAGAGGTCAATAGATCTGGCCAGGGAGTATATCGGCCCGGAATGCATTGTCAGGGAGATAGGGGACTATAAGGGGCTCTCATCTCTGCCAGAGGGGGCTGTGGTTCTGAGCACTGGGGACCCCATGCTCTCCGGCCTGGGCTATCTGCCGGGCAGGGTGATCCCAGGGATTTCCAGCCTGCAGGTGGCCTGCGCCCGCCTGAAGATCAGCGAGTTGAATGTGGTCCCCATCACAGTCCACGGGCGGAGGATGGACCCGGAAGCTATAGCATCGGTGCTGAGCCGGGACAAATCAGTCTTTCTCCTCACCGATGACAGCACCGATCTGGAAGGGCTCTGCCGGCTGCTGGAGGGGAGGGGGCTCGCGCGAAGCGTCCTCGCCCTCACAGATCTTGGCTACCCCCAGGAAAGGATCGATAGAGGGAGCACCGCCTCTCCGCCTCGGGCCCCCGGTCTCTCCTGCGTTCTCATCGGACCGCTGTGAATGGATGAATTCAGGGATGGCAGCTCTTGCAGGGAAGGTAGCCCTGACTTTTTGCCTCCTTGGCGCTCTGGAAATAGACCTTGTTCTCCGGCTTGATCTTCAAGGCATAGCGGCAGTCAGGAAGATGGTACTTCTTAGATGTGCTGCTGCCTACGAAATTCCCTTCAGACTCCTCCTTTCCCTCTGATTCATCTGCGACCCGATCATTGCCCTCATTCTCATCCTCTGACCAGGAGTCTTCTCCTTCTGCCGATATCTCTGCCATTGATTCCTTCGAATCCTCTTGCTCGGCATCTTCTGGAGCCTGAAGCTTGGTGGTTAGCTCTTCTCCTGATGAGATCAGAGCACGAGCCTTCGTGCCCTCGGCACGCTCGATTTTTCTCTCTTTCTCACCCTCTCTTCCAGTATCATCCTCTGGCTCTTCTTCATCCCCATTTGACTCATATCTATCGAGAGATATGCCGGCGTAAAGAGCACGAGCATCAGAGATCGATATCAATTCCCCGGAGGAGATCCTTTTTGAGATCAGATCCTCCTGATTTTCAGCCAGGCTGCACCTTCTGTTCTCGCTGGCCAGAATGCCGCCGGGGCCTGATGCCTCCAGGGTGCAGGTGTAGTCGCCAGGAATTAGTTTGAGGTTCTTGGCGATCTCAAAGCTGTAATCCCTGTTCGTCTCCAGCCTCATCAGCAGGTACTTCGTGCTTGAGATTGAGGCCTTCCCCTGGCGGAGGGTGGCATTGAGCAATAGATAAGGTAGAGTGCCATTCCCGGTGAGAACGACATTTCCCCGCAGGCTGAAGAGATCGATATCCAGGTTGGGGTCTATCTCCATTTTCAGCTGACCCGACCATGCCTCTGACTGCTGAGCTA
>DAIO01000023.1:0-5960 GCA_002498745.1 Methanosaeta sp. UBA533
CCTACAAGCTCATGTGTAGTAACTCCTGATAGGCCATCCCTATGTGGTGCTATCACCTGGTTCGATGGACGCGCTGCGGCCAAGGTAGATCCAGAAGGACCCCAATTTCCGATACCTAAAACAGGGCTTAAGGACGCAATTGCTGGTGAGTATGAAAGCGTCAACGAGGCAGCTGCAAAGAGATCTGGTGGTGAGTATAATATCATGAAGCTATATACCTTCTTCGACGCCCCTCATACCTCCTGCGGATGCTTCGAGACCATAGGTTTCTACATACCTGAGGTTGACGGCATAGGATTAGCGGATCGTGATTTCAAAGGCTCAGCTCCCAACGGATTGCCTTTCTCGACCATGGCAGGACAGACTGGCGGCGGCAAGCAGGTTGTGGGATTCCTGGGGATAGGCATTCTGTACTACTTCTCATCTAAGTTCTTGCAGGCAGATGGCGGCTGGAGAAGGATCGTATGGATGTCCAAGAATCTCAAGGAGAGAGTAAAGGAAGGAATTCCAGAGGAGATATATAGCAAGATCGCTACTGAAGAGGATGCTAGAGATATCTCCTCCCTCAAAGAGTTCCTACTCGAGGTCGACCATCCGGTCGTAGAAGGTGTTGTGAGACCTGTCGATGACAAGAAGATTACTGAAGGGTGGAAGTTAGAGGAAGTCACCGATGAGGATAAGCAAAGGGTCATCTCATTCATCGAGGAAACCGGGGGAGAGTTCACGTCCTCAGATATACGTTCCAAGCTAAGACTGAGTGAAGGACAACTGATGCAAGTAGTCGAGGTATTGCAGGAAGAAGGCATTCTAGAATGACCCTGAATTGCAGAGGAAGAAATGCTTAACCGAAACTGAAGTTAGAGAGGCTGCAATTTATTGCAGCCTCCTTTGGCCCTAGTTTCAATAACAATGAGCTTTTAGCTGGCTATGTCGTCGAATGTCGTCGGTTTTCAGAAAAACTAACCGA
Organism: Methanosaeta sp. UBA533; assembly: GCA_002498745.1. GTDB lineage: Archaea > Halobacteriota > Methanosarcinia > Methanotrichales > Methanotrichaceae > Methanothrix. The sequence continues at coordinate 968 of DAIO01000023.1, forward strand.
GTGTGATCAAAGGGTTTACTATGTATAAAGTAGTCGGATTGGACGGGAACGAAGTGATAAATGCTGAAAGCTTCTGCGAAGCTTTAAAGTTTTTTCATGAACATTGCATTAGGCCTATCGCTCAAGGTAAAACATTCCGAAACTCAGAAACAACGTGTTACATTGAAGCAAAAGGGGGAAACAGCAAATGCTCGCATGTATCCCACATCCCGCATGTCTCTCATCCGATATAGCATTTTTCACATCCTAGGCCGAACAACTTGATAATTTTAATTTGTTCTTCATTTAGATTAATGACCTCTCGATGAACCGATCCCTTCAGTTCAATAATTGCCTCATTTATATTCCTGAACTTCTGGAATATCCATTTCAACGTAGGACATTGCGTGGGTTTCCCTAGCTGGTTTAACACAGTTTCTCCTGATTCTTTCAGCCTCTTCCGAATCATCCATTCTGCAATCGAATAGATCAACAGAGATAGAACCATTATCATGGATAGAGCTTCGATCCGTTCCTCTTTCTTGAGATAGACTTCTGCCACTCGGAAGCTTTTGTCTTTTAGGAATCGAAAGCCTTTCTCGACAGCGTTTTGGCCTTTGTAATATTGAAGCATCAACTCCCCATCGAGAGTCTTATCGTTACTCGCCAGGACGAATCTGCCAAGTCTAGCTCTCTCGTTAGCGATCATTGCCTCATTTCGCTGAACTTCTCCTTCAATGAGATAGCCTTTCTCAAGCTGCTCACCCTTCTTTGGACGGCCTCTTTTTGAGTCGATGCGTTTGGAGATTTCACATATACTTAAGCCAGTTAGTGTGAAATGAGGATTTTCCGATATCCATCGATCTGCAGCCTTTCTGGCATCAGCTTCACACGCAAAAACTATATATCCCAGTTTCTTAAGCGATTTTCGCGTTTCAGTGAACTCTTTGCCTATCCGTCTATCGAAAGTCTTTGCCTTACTAGCATGCATTTCTCTGGAATCGACCACAACCCACTTCTGATCTATTCCACCATAGTTAATTTCCGTCTCAAGGATACTATATCGATCATCAGAGCATGTTTTCATCTCTAGATCTCGTCTCTGAAGATCTTTAACCTCACGAACGGTTGTTGGAACACGAGTTATCCATAGAGTGCTATCGCCAAGAAGACGAATATTCTCGGAACTGAAGAGGGCGCTATCTGCCGCAAAGTAGTTCTTTCCGGAGAAGTCCAGATTCGACTTGAACATCTGAATCGTCTCAATAAGAGTTTTCTTATCCGATTTATTTCCTGAATGAGCCTGGACAAAGAGAGGAATACCGCATTGATTGGTCACCATGCTCACAATGAACTGTTTTAGATCCCAGCGACCGTCTTTAGGATGACCAAGAGTTATCTCCATAGCAGGCTTGCAGTCCAGTCCTTCGTAATCGCCATGAACACCAAAACTCGTGGTATCAACATGGTAGATATTAGTGCCAAAAGCGAGCTGTTGCATGCATTTAATGGCTATATTATTGAAAAGAGCTGTCGAGCCGAATTTATTGATTCGGTCGAGGGTTCTGCCGACAACATCCTCGTTAAAATCTTCCGGGACGACACCAGGATTAAAAAGACGTTCTAGCGCTAAATTTTCAAAGTAGCTGGGAAATATATACAGTCTGCGTTCCGCGAAACCCAATCCGTTGATCACCAATGCTTTTATTATCGCAGAATGGCTCAGTTTGCAGTTACGAGTCTTAGGAATCGATTCATCAATCACCTCTGAAATTCCCAAAGCATCGAATATCGCGGCAACTAACCCTAAGTGGTCAAGCGATAGCGTTGATAATTTCATTTCAAGCCCCTTCATATCCCTTTTCCACTTAAAAGATCATGTCAACATAAAAATGTTTCACAAAACAAAGCCACCTGCGGGATGTGGGATGTATTACCCATATGTGTTCGAATTCGCTATAAAGGCAGGATTAATTAAGAATGGCAAATTAGTTGAGCCGTTAAGAGAGCCTCCTGTAACAGAATTGATCGCCGCGTTCAGTAAAGCTGCAATCCTACAAATGACGCAGGGAATGGGTTGCCACTAAAATGAGACACCATTGAATGCGCATTTGTTGGATAGGATCGATCATTTTGTTGGAAGCAAAGTAAATGGAGATTTCTCTTCATCTTTAACCGCTTACTCAGTGCTACATTAGCGGCTCAGGTTGCTTTTCAATAGGCGTATACGGTAAACTTGCCCGATGAATGATCAGTCCGTCTTCGAAATGTAATGCCCGATTCAGTATCAGCTGCTTTCCCGCCTGAGTCATTCCGAAGACCGGGATAGAGATTCCGATCTGAAGCTTCGATCTTTTTCCTACTATTTCCCTAACCTGCTTTGAGGCGCAGGCCCATACAATATCACAATAATCAGACAAAGTTTCCGCTTCTTCAACGCTAATGCCTGTATTATGAACTGAAACGACGACCGGTTTAACACCGGAGATTTCGCCCAGTTCCTGTAACCGCTTAGCCTCTGATGCCTTATGTCCGGTTATGGTCACAACTATTTTCCTGAAACCAGCCTCCACTGCCATTATATAACCTTCGACCTGATCAATCGTGCATTGCTTATCAAGAAGCAAGCAACCTTTCTGTTTCAAACCATCCTGTATCTCTTTAATAGGCTCGGTGCTTATAAGACCTGTCATGTGTGCCCCCACGGCCTGAAGCACTTCTGGTCTTGTGATTATCACCGTTCCTGCACCTTCACAGACAACTACTGCGGCATCCACAAGACCCTCTGTCATGGCATCCACTATGATTTCCGAAGCTCCGAAGCTCACTGGCTTCTGATCGCTCTCCAGTACACGATTGGGACCGTACATCCCGAATTCTTCGATATGCCTTCTCAAGACCTTTTCTACGGTCTTGTGGTTTTCTTCCTCGAAGCCATACAAGTCGTTCCTTAATGGACAATGGCGGATTGTGGGTTTGATCAGTACTTCGATCATCCCGTCCTTCACTTTCACCAGGGCTTTGGCCATTTCTATAATGTGCTCTGACATAGTGATGCCTCGATTTACAGAAATTATGCTCACTGAAAATAATAGGGAGTTCTTGAAAGTCCCAAGCTCCAATTTTGATATTTCTTTTTGCCAACGATTCAAGGTTGCGAACTCATAACTCTCGACATCTATGCTTAAGCTATTTTCGCACCTGCTCCTGGTCCATACAGGGCGTTGTATATCTCCTCGATCTGCACTATAACTGCTGCTTTTGCGGGTAGTTTGTCGTTGATGCCATGCACAAAATTTCTCATATCCTCATAAACCTGGCCTTCTTTGTGGACTTTTGCGCTTCCCTTGATCTGGAAGGATTTACTGGTTTGGGGATCGTAGCAGAGTATCGAAATCTTTGGATTCTCTTCCAGGTTAGCCGCTGTCTTATTAAAGAAGTTGTCCGCCAACATCAATGTCTCATCATCGAGTATCTTCAAAAGCCCAACAAAGACAACATTCGGCACGCCTGCTTTATTTGCTGTGGCTATTGGAATGGGCTTTTGCTTTTCAAGTGTCTCCCTGACATCTTTCGGCATATTCACCATATTATTTCCTCCGTTCAATGATTAAAAAGAAAACAAATTATAGCCCTGCTCTTTGGACTATAACATCTGCAACCTGTTTAGCACTTTTAAATGGAAAGTCAGTGGCCTCCAAGACTTTTCCAGCATCCCCTGCTGTAAGCTCGACATCTCCTGCCTTGCACTTTGTAGCTGCTCCCTGAGGCATCGCTGCTAAAAGCTCTTCGGGCGTGTTGATTGGAAACTTTGCATTCTTAAGCGCGCCTTCTATCTGGGCATGTATCTCGTCTTTTACATTCATAGTATTTCACCTTCAATACTTTCTGCATGTATATGAATATATACTTTAGCTTCACAAAAATGCACCTGGTGCATTCTAGTGCATCAAAATGACTAAGAATTATAAAATAGAAACCTTTTTATCTATCCGTATCCCAGATCATCTCATGAAAGATGATATGCAAAGCGAGCTTGTTGCGATCCGATCAAAGCTTTCAGAAATGCATGAAGATTTAAAGAGATTTATTGAACGGTCAAATCAGCAACATCTCGAATCCATCCTCAAAGGTTGCAGAAGCGATTTCTCTAATGCTATCATAGGTTATGCGACAAATGAGATTGAGCAAGGACTGGAAAGAAATATGGAGAAAAACTGCCATATGAGGGAGGCCTGTAGATCGTTATTCAGTGACTTATTAAAAAGAAACATAGAACAGATAAGAGATGGCAAAGTATCTGAGGAATCTATTAGCAAGGCCAGATCGAAATTAAAAGGACTAAGAGAGAATGCTCGCTATGACCAATGCGTCAGATGTTTCTCAGAAACCTCAAGAATTCTCGATAAACAGGTAGATCTTATGCATTCTCTTAACATATATAGGGACAAAGGTGAATCGAACGAAATTATTCTCGCACTATCCGAGGAACGAATAGTTGATGAGATGATTGAGCCTTTAAGCAATAAGCAGCGAATACAGATTATGAAAGTTCTTTCATCCGAGACAAAGACTTTTTCAGCACTTTCAAGCCTCACGGGGCTTCGGGGCGGTAACTTGCTCTTCCATTTGCAGAAATTGTTGGATTGTGGTATGATCTTGCAGCGTAATGAAAGAGGGGATTACATGATCACAGAAAAAGGATACAAGGCTTTGAGAGGATTAGCTGAGACGTATATGGGCTTGAATCCCAAAAAACCTTCTGCAGAAATAAATGAGAGTCCAAAAGTAGCGAACGCCTAGAAATCAAACTGCGCGCGGCCACCCCACCCTAAAGGGATGGGGTATGCTTCGGGCCGCGCGCTTCGGTTAGATGGGATCCAGAAACAGTCACATCATAGGTTCATTTGATTTAGCGACCAGAATAATTGTGAATCTGCATCAGATTGCCAGAAAACCCTGTTAATCAACCTTGGGAAAACATGGAAAATGGGCGAGGGTTCACTTCATCCCC
>DAIO01000023.1:6048-15577 GCA_002498745.1 Methanosaeta sp. UBA533
CCTGGTTTATCAAGCGTGACTCCCGCGGCAAGAGAACTCATCATGTCTACCAGGCCGGATTCGTCATGGATAGTAAATGTCGCAGGTCCGGACAAAGCATATTCTTATGAAATGAACCTGTATGAGACAAAGAGAAGAGAAGGACCAGATCAGATCGCGGCCGCCAACCACTTCCTCGATCCTACATGGCATATTGAGATATCCGATGAGGATTCTTTGCGGCGATATACCAACCTATTGAACCTATCCGAAGAGAACAAGGGAAGCATTGATGCGAGCAAGATGATGGAGATTCGGGATGTTCTCATTGAGGACGGCGGAGCCACTTTCCTACATTACACTATGGGTGGCATGAATTTCTCCACCAATCATCAGGTTGTCTTTGTTCCCCAGACCAGAATTCTCTGGATGAAGACTGCAGAACAGCCATGGCAAGAGGTGAACCTGAGCTCTTTGTTCAGCTGAAGTTTCTCTTTGCCGAATTTTTTATTTCGAAATCCTCTTAAATCGTCCGCGCAAAGCATCTCCAAATGAACGAGAGCCAGAGCCCCACTTATCTAATTTACGGCGCAGGAGCCATTGGAAGCGTCCTGGGCGGCTTCCTGCACAAGATCAATAGATCTGTGACCTTTGCCGGTAGAGGATCTCACCTTTTGGCCATCAAAGAGCAGGGCCTGAGGATCACAGGCATCTGGGGCGAGCACCTCGTCCCTCCAGAGGAGATTGATATTCTTTCCGATCCCCTGAATCGAGAAAAGAGATATTCGACCATCCTCCTATCGGTAAAATCCAAGGACACGGAAACGGCCGCCCGGGAGGCAGCAGAATTGCTGGCGGAGGATGGTATCATGGTCTCCATCCAGAATGGTCTGGGCAACTGGGAGACCATCGCCAGGTTTGTGGGCAGGGAGAGGACGGTGGGAGCGCGGGTGATCTTCGGAGCAGAGATTCCAGTTCCCGGACTGGCAAAGGTGACTGTGAACGCAGACGACGTCCTCTTGGGCGAGCCCTTCTGCCCGGTGAACCGGGCCTTATTGCAGACCCTGAAGGACGACCTCCGGCTCTCCGGCATCCCGGCAAGGGTGGTCTCAAAAGAGGAGATCTGGTCCGCCCTCTGGGGAAAGGTGCTCTACAACTGCTCTCTCAATCCCCTGGGAGCCATCTTAGAGGTTCCCTATGGCCGGCTGGGAGAGAACGAGGAGACGAGGATGATCATCAGGGGGATCATAGAGGAGATCTTCCTGGTCTGCCAGGCCATGAAGGTCCCCCTTCCTTACAAAGGAGCAGATGATTACTACCGCTTTCTATTGGAGACCCAGCTCCCGCCCACCCGGGATCATCGTGCCAGCATGCTGCAGGACATCCTGGCAAAAAGGAAGACGGAGATCGAGGCCCTGAACGGGGCAATCTCCCGCTTAGCCCGTGAGAATGAGATCCCAACGCCCTACAACGACCTTCTCACCCTGCTCATAAAGTTCAAGGAGAAGAGGGAGAGCCAGGGTCCGGGTCCCCAGGGCTGAAGCTGGAAGCTGCAATCAAGCCCCCAGGCAATGCCCAAGAGAGAGACCATGATCCCCATATACATCCCCCATAGGCCGATGTATTGCCCCAGGGTGTGTCCCCAAAGGATCCCCTCCGGCAGCCAGATGCCGAACAGCCAGCCCAGAAAGCTTTTTCATCTATCCGCGACAATATTTGAGATGAGTTGAGGATATGGAAGGACTGACCGATATTCTGAAGACCATAACCACGGAGATGCAAAAGTCCCTCTCCCCCCGGACGGCGGTTGGCGATCCCATCACGGTAGAGGGAAAGACCATAGTTCCCCTGATGAGCGTGGGGATGGGCTTTGGCGCTGGATCTGGGACTGGAAAGGAGACCGATCCCGCTGGAGGGGCAGGCGGGGGTGGCCTGGGGATGAAACCCATAGCAGTGGTGATCATCGACCAGCATGGAGTGAGAATAGAGAGGATGAAGGAGAGCCGTGACACCCTGGTCGATCACCTGGCAGAGGCCATTCCCAGGTTTGTGGAGAACATATCCCGCAAAAAGGAGAGCCGTGTGGAGATAGAGGGCTCAAGCCAGGAGAGCTGATCGAAAGCTTTTTTATACTCCAATTCATTCCTTCTGGAGAATGAGCGAGGGAAATATCGAAGCGGAGAAGAAGAGCTCTGCCAGGCAAAAGCCCGATCACAAGAGTAGGCTGGACCTGAAGAGCAAGCTGGACCTGGACGATGTGGATTTAGGCGTCACCTTGCCCTCCACTAACATAAACGAATACATTCGCGTCCTGAAGCTGGCTCGAAAGCCCACCAGAGAAGAGTTCAACATGATCGCCAAGGTATCCATGGCCGGCATTGGCATCATCGGATCCATTGGCTTTGTCATATACGCATTGCTCACAGAACTTCCCAAGATGTTTTGAGAAAGGCTGCTCAGCCGAGAGCAGCCATAAACTAGCTTTGCTTTGTCTTTGTTATCTCTTTATCCATCCTGTTTAGCCTGGGCCTTATTCATGGCCCGGAGGGTGGCTCCAAACTCCGATTCTACTATGCTTGTCACCCCCATGGTCTTGGGATGCAGATCGATCTCCACCATGACATGCTGATGACCCAGATCGCGCAGGGGCTTAACCTGACGAGGCCCATTGGTTATGGAGAAGATCTCCAGGCCCTGGAGAGCGGACGCGGTCAGGGCATGGGGCACACCGGACACGACGGCAAAGTCGTAGCCACCCTCCTGGGCCCGCTGGGCGATGATGTCCCCCGTAACTGGATACTCATCCAGGCCGCCGATGATGCTGAACTGGACGCCCCTGCCCAGAAGGTCGCCAGCGACATTGACAGCGTCCCTCCTCACCTTGGGCAGGCCGAGCTGATCGTTTAGGTTGGCCAGGGTATCCACCTGCTCTCCAGCCACCTCAGCCACGGCTGCCGTAATATCCGCAAACATATAGGCGGTCTCCTTCTTGGCATTGAGGATGTTCAGGCCGCGCTTCCCCTGACGGATCAGCTCCAACAGCCTTTCTGCCGCCTGATACTTCAGGTCGCCCCTCTCCGGAGCGAGGTACTCTGCGCTGGCCGCTCCCCGGAGCCTCTCCACCTCAGTCGCCTTCTCCAGCAGGGTCTTCTGGCGAACGAACTCCGCCTCATCAATTATCCCCTTATCCCTTGCCGCCTCCAGGGTGATGATCACCCCTTTGGTGTTATCCCTGTAGCCGGCATGAACCTCCACCTCGAGCACCGGTATATCGAGGTCTGCCTCTAAAACTGCCTGATGCAGGTCATCGCCGATGATCATGCTGCTGCAGGTTCCGGATATGGCCATCAGCCGGGGATTAAACAGCTCCACCGCTTTCTTGAGAAGAGCGGTCAGCGGCTTGTGGCCCCCGAAGACGAATCCCGCTTCATCTAAAGCTGTGGTCAGAACTCTCACCCCATCCTCCTCTAAAAGCCGGGCGTGCTTGAAGCAGCATCCGCTCGGGCCGTGCAATATGACCACATCAGCCCCCAGGTCGCGCAGGGTGTATAAAGCGGCCACAATTGAGCTCGGCCTGGGATGAAGTACATTCAAATTTTGCATTTCGCTTGCCATTATTATCACCTGAAACACTTAACCGCACTGAGCAATCTTTTGGGGCGAGAGGATTCTGCCTTCTCGAGCCCCTCCACAAGGTCCTTGGCAGTCTCTGCCCCCAGCTCTCTAGCCAGGGGACGGAGCCTCTCTCCCACTAAGACCAGATCCTCGATCTCCGAGCGCCTTCTTCTGAGAAGCTCCGCGAGACGTGGTATGTCCAGGCCCTCGCAGACTGTCTGGGCATCCTCTCCCACAACTGCCACCAGATTGGGGCCCCGAGCCTTGTCCAGGGCCCTTTCGATATCACTGACCTTGAGCCCGGAGTTGGAGCTGTCGAATACCGTCCGCCCGTCCAGCCGCTCGATTTTCATCCGGCCGGAGAAGCCACCGAATCCTTCCAGAGCCCGAATAGTATCCTCCCTCTCCAGTCCCAGGAGCTCGGCAGCCGCAGCCGCCCCGGATATTGCCGTCCGGTAGCTGGCGAAATCCAGATCCTCGCCTAAAGATAGCCCCAGCCTCTCCTCTCCATAGATCAGCCCATCCGGCAGGGCCCAGACCAGGCCCCCTTCGGCAAAGGAGATATCGGGCGAGATCCTGCAATCAGCATTAGCCGCCAGCCTCGATCCTTGTCGGGCTAAAGAGAGCATCTGCAACTTGGCGGTGCTTGCCCATTTGGTGCCGCCGGCTATGCGGTAGTCATTGGTGAAGCTGGTTAAAATCCCCAATTGCGCAAAACCCGTGCCGCCCAAAGAGATCTCGCATATCAGGGCCTCTGCTCCTTGGGCCAGCGCCTCCTGGGCAGCCAGGATCACATTGGCAGGGGTGATGCTCAGCCCCTCTTTCAGGAGCTGAGGTCTGCCGCCGGACCAGATCTCCAGGCCGCGAGTGGTATGGGATAAGACCCTCCTTTGGCGGGAGAGGATCATTGCCAACAAAAGCGCTGTGGTGGTCTTGCTGTGCGTTCCTGTGACCTCGATTTTCACCAGATCATCAGCGTCCGAGCCAATGAGCTCGCCCACTGCCTGATGATGGCTGATGATCCTCTTTCCCAGACCTTTCGCCTGGACCAAATGAGGATTATCTGGCGGGAGGTGTACCGGGACCACCACCTCATCGAAGGCGTCAAGGCTGGCGGTATGATGGTACACCTCCAGGGGCTCAGCCTGGATGCCGCACTCGACCATCCTCCGGGCGATGACGTTTGCCCCGTGGATGGTATCCAGGACAGCTACTCGAGAGACTCTTCTGCCCGCTTTATCGCCAGTGCTGCTATGCATTCGTCCACGCCCAGGGGCTCGGCGCAGATTACCTCCACCTCATCCCCCCATATGTTCAAGACGCCTCTGCGCTTCTCAGGGTCCACGCCCAGCTCATGCGGTATATCCTGGCGGGTGTGAACGCCATGGGCCAAGAAGAGAGGCAGAGCGATGATCTTCTTCACACCGGTGCCCTGGAAGCTCTTCAGGCCGGTGGGGATGTCTGGCTGGTTCATATTCAGATAAGCGGTTCTGACCGGTCCGGAGCTATTGTTCTTGCCGATCATCTGAGCGAGGGACTCCACCAGCTCCTTGTTGAAAGGCAGGCTGGATCCATGTCCGAGTACAAGTATGCCTACGTCCTTCATGAGATCACCAGTATTACTTTTGACTGTTCCCGTGTTAAGAGGAGGATTGTAGCCGTGAGTACTAAACCCTTTCGAGACAATCGGCCATTGAGAGATGAAAGAGTGGAACTATTCGCCCAGAGTAGTAGCAAAAAAAGAGCGGCAGATTCTAAAAAAAGGCCAGAGAGGCCAGGAAATCATACCCTCTGCCAGAATGCCGTGGCCAGAGCGCGTCGACCAGATCGGATCAATCGCGGGAGAAGTGTTTTTCAAAGACCCCGGTGATCTCCTCAGGAGTCTCCAGCACATAGACATCCTCGGTGCGGCGAAGCTTATCTACGTTTTCTGCATCCTCTTTTCTGATGCGCAGCTTCATCTCGCTCCCGTCGGGGAGGATGGTGGTCAAGATCCCAGGGGCATAGTCGCAGGGCATGATATAGGTGGGCACAAATGCCTTCTGGGACATGATGGCGGCATTGGAGAGCAAAGAGTCCGCCAACCCCAGGGCGATCTTGGTTACAGTGTTAGAGGTGGTGGGGGCCAGGAGGAGGAACTCATAGCGCCTCACCTGCAGCTGGCCAGCGAGGAAGGGGGAGTTGGAGTTGATCTCCACCCAGACCTTGTCGAAGTGCTTCTCCAGGGTATTGAAGAGCTTGTAGTACTTTATCACCTGCTCTCCTGCTTTGGAGACGAAGACTCTTACATCCACCACATCATCATACTGCTTTTGCAGCTCGATCATCTTCTCGACCGTCTCTGTGATGCGGTCGCCACTGCCCGTAATTCCCCAGGCGATCTTTCTCTTTGCCCCTTTATTGGCCATAGCCATCACCTAAAACTGCTGAACCCTTGCCCGAGAGGATATTTTTATTTCTCGATCTTTTTCAACCACTCCAGGATCTCGGCGAACCGGCGGGTGGTCTTTCGCAGGGATCTGAATCCCTCTTCATCCTTTTCTGCCTCTTCCAGGGTATCATGAGACCAGAAGGTTGCACCGAGGTTGGCGCCGAAGAAGCCCCCGCTCACCGGGATCATGCCATTGAGAATGTAGAATGCATGGATCTGCTGAACCGCCAGCTCCTGGCCGCCCATGCGGTCGCCCCCTATGGCTATCGCCATGCCCGGCTTGCGCCTCAATGATCGGGGCTCTGCGGCCAGAGTGGCTCGGGTCCTGTCTATCGCGATCTTCATCTGGGCGCTCATGCTGCCGTTGTAGACCGGGGTGGCCAGAACGAAGCCCTCTGCCTCTCTGATCAATGGGTAGAGCTGGTACATATCATCCTTGATAATGCACTCCTTGTTCTTCAGGCAGTAGTCGCAGTGTCTGCAGGGGCTTATGTTCTTGCCTCGCATGGGGAAGAGATGGGTCTTGAAGCCCCTCTCCTCCAGCATCTTGAGGGCCACGCCCAGGATATGCTCCGTTGCCATCTTGCGGGGGCTCCCTGATATCCCAAGAATCATGATATTCTATAAGGAGCTGATGATATTTCAGATTTGCCAGCAGGACTGCACTGACATAAGGGACGAGGCAGAAGATCACAGCAGGCCGCGATCCTCCAGGCGCAGCCTGATCATCTCATCCACCTCCGCCAGGCTGGTGGCGAAGACCTCTTGCAGGATCGCCTTTGCCGTCTCCAGCTCCCGGGCTTTCCTATCTAAATCGATTTCAAAGACTGCCTTGGGCTCCATTCTTGGCCTCCTGTGTAGGGGCCGGATCAGTTGTTCGAGAACACCTGCCATGATCTTCAATTTAGTACGTGTAAGAATAAATACATTGCTGTCAAGAATGATATCAACAAATCTTTTTATTGGTTTTTAGAAGTATGTGCAAGATACAAAGACATCCAATAAAATCCCTCCATAAATGGCCTTTCATAATTGCAGAAAAAGGATGGGCGTGCAGGATGAAAGTGAATTCCACTGCTTCCGTCGGCTGCCGGATGGGGAAAGAGTATTATCAAGGCATGCGATCAATGTATGATGTCATCTTCGAACAGGGAGATACTCTGCAGGATGTGGGCGGCATTATGATCAAGGGCAAGGCATGGATCTTCGGCGACGACGTGGACACGGATGTGATCATCCCGGGAAAGTACCTGCGGACGCGAGACCGCCATCTCTGGGCGGAGCATGTCATGGAGGGCATAGACCCTCAATTTGCATCGCGCGTCGGGAAGGGAGACATAATCGTGGCCGGTGAGAACTTCGGAAGCGGTTCGTCCCGCGAGCAGGCGCCCCTGGCACTGAAAGAGGCTGGCGTGGCTGCGGTGGTAGCTCGGTCCTTCGCCCGCATATTCTACCGGAACGCAATCAACGTCGGCCTTCCTCTCATCGAGGCCCAGCCCGTCTGCCAGGAGGGGGACCTGGTGGAGGTGGACCTTCAGGCCGGTACCGTGCGGGTGGAGGACAGAGTCTATCAGGGAACCCGCCTGCCTGACTTTCTGATGGTCATCCTGAAGGATGGGGGGCTGGTGGCCCACCGGAGACGAGAGAGAGGCCTGGACTGACTGATATGATCTTTCCGGACAACTACAAATTCGTGGGCATAAAAGACCAAGAAGAGCGGGGCGGCTCCATCTACTTTTCCACCCGGTATCTGATCAGCCGGGACGGCCCCAGCCTCTATGCGGTGAAGAGCATTGGAGAGGGCTTCATGAGAGAGACGGAGGAGCTGGAGCTGATCGCCTCTGGCCAGGAGATCGCCTTCTATCCGGAGAGGGTGGATACCAGGAATAGAACCCTCCTGATCGATCTGGCATATGAGATCTCTCGAGAAGGCAGGGCGAACACAGTGGTCTTCCAGGGGCCGGACGAGCACATCACCTTCGTCAAAGATCCCGACCCCGGCCAGGTCCTGAAGATCGAGGTCATGGACGTCTCCCCACCAGATCCGCCCTGGCTGATCTGCACCCTGCAGGGGCTGGAGGATTGCGGAGTGCTGGGGGACCTGATGGTGAGGTTCGTGCCCAGGATCCTGAACCTGGAGAGGTTCTACTGCCCGTCCGTCTATTATCCCTGCCGGGCAGGGGGGCTGGGTAGATCTTTGGACTGCGACCCCGTGGTCCACGAGCGGCCGAGGATAGTGGGCTGCGAGGTATCGCGAGAGATCTTTCTGGCCAACAATCCAGGAAAGGAGCACGAATTCATCAATGTCTGTCCTATCCATTGCCGGGAAAGAGAATTTCAGCCCCAGGGGCCATTCATCACTCGCTGCTGCCGGTCGGAGCGAAGGGGGAGGACGGAGAAGTGCGGCCAGCCGGGAATTGTTGTCCACTGGGGTGATGGTGCCTGGGAGATAGCGGAGGCGGTAAGGTGTCTGGTCAAGGATCTAAGAGGGTAGCAGTGATTGCCGGGGACGGCATAGGCCCGGAAGTGGTTGAAAGCGCCCTGGAGGTGCTGCGGGCAGCGGGAGCGTCACTCGATCTGGTCCATTTTGAGATCGGCCTGGGCCGCTGGAAGAGGACAGGGGAAGCGATGGACGAAGATGATCTGGAAGAGATTTCTGGCTGCGACTGCATTCTTTTGGGTGCGATCACCACCCCACCCGATCCCAATTACCGGAGCGTTCTCTTAAGGCTGCGGCGGGCCCTGGACCTTTATGCCAACATCCGGCCCTTCCAGTCCCAGGACCTTGATTTCATCATCGTGCGAGAGAACACCGAGGGGCTCTACTCCGGAGTAGAGGAGGTGGGGGCGGAGGAATCGCATACCTTGAGGGTGATAACCCATCGCGGTTCGGAGAGGATCGCAGAAGCTGCATGCGACCTGGCGGCGAGACGCCGCCGTCTTACTATCATCCATAAGTCCAATGTGCTGCGAAGCGATCGGCTCTTTTTGCAGACCTGCCGGGAGGTGGCGGAGCGGCGGGGCATTCTCTATGAGGATATGCTGGTGGACGCGGCCGCCTACAACCTGGTGACTAATCCTCAGAGGTTCGATGTCCTGGTCACCACAAACCTCTTCGGAGACATCCTGAGCGATGAGGCGGCGGGGGTGGTGGGGAGCCTGGGGCTGTGCGCCAGCGCCAACCTCGGGAAGTCTCGCGCTCTGTTCGAGCCCATTCACGGCAGTGCTCCGGATATCGCGGGAAAGGGGATCGCCAATCCCGTCGGCGCTATACGCAGCGCTGCCATGATGATGAGGTGGCTGGGCGAGCCGGAGGGGGCAGGCAGGATAGAGGAGGCTGTGAAAAGGGCGCTGGCCGCGGGGGCGAGGACGCCGGATCTGGGCGGCAGATGTTCTACCTCAGACGTAACAGGAGCAGTGACAGGATATCTGATGGCTGAAGAGAGCTGAAGAGCTGACCTGCGCAAAATTCAATCTAAGTGAATGCTCCCCGCCCTAAAGGAC
>DAIO01000011.1:0-8160 GCA_002498745.1 Methanosaeta sp. UBA533
TGAACTCCTCCCACGGCCTAAAGGCCGGGGCTTCCCTGCTGCTTCTTCGCTTTTACGCCGTCATAGCCCTCTGGCATCGGGGCGCGTTTCGCGGGAATTTTCGGTTTCCGTTTCATTGGCCCAAACTTACATCAGATTCGCGATGCAGAGGTTCAGATCTCATCGGACAGGTTCGGGGTGNNTACTCTGTGGAATCGTCTGGCGAATTCAAAATCTCCCCGAGGGAGAAGTGATCGATCATCCAAGTAGCACTTGAAGCCTGCATGGAATCATGTCTTAGTTAAGTGGAGGGAACGATGAGATATATAGTTGTTCTGCGCGGGACAAATGTAATTGGGGCAAAGGACTCCGCTTTCATCCTGTTGCGACTTCGTCGCAACTCCCCCGGACTCGCAGTCCGGGAGATCCACCCTGAAGGATGGGGACTTCCCGCTTCGTCCTTCGCAATCCCACGAGTTAAAATATCTCAGTGAACTACCCTACCTTAAAGGGAAGGGCTTCCCATTTCATCGCCAAAACTTGCATCATTCTTCATATGTAATATGATAGCACCAATGCGAGGGGCTTTATACAATCAAAGATAAAGACAAATTATTTGCATTGAATTGCACAGGGTGATTTGATGGAAGACTTCTCTATCCTCATAGGCGGCATCGCCGGTGACGGCATAAACGAGGCTGGTCTGACTGCCGCCCGGCTCATGAACCGCCTGGGCTATCGCATATTCATGTACTACGACTATCCCTCTCTGATCAGAGGCGGGCACAACTTCTCGATGGTCCGAGCCTCATCCGAGAGGATCGGCGTCTGCAGGGATGAGATAGACCTGCTCATCGCCCTCAATCAGGATACAGTAGATAGACATTCCGGCCGCCTCAAGGAGGGCTCAATTTTCATTTTCGATGCAGATAACGTAATGGGAGAGGGCATAGCCGAGAAGAGCTGCGGCATTTCCGTCACCGGGATCCTGAAAGAGGAGGGGGCCCCTTCCGTCATGAA
The DNA here is from genome assembly GCA_002498745.1 of Methanosaeta sp. UBA533. Lineage (GTDB taxonomy): Archaea > Halobacteriota > Methanosarcinia > Methanotrichales > Methanotrichaceae > Methanothrix. The sequence continues at coordinate 1,000 of DAIO01000011.1, forward strand.
GAACAGCTGCATTCTGGGTGCCTTTTGTCATGCGGTAGGCATCGAATGGACGGTGCTGGAAGATGTCTTGAAAAAGCATATCCCAAAGAAGCTGGAGCTGAACCTCAAGGTCGCCCGCCGGGGATATGACCAGGCCTCGGAGTTCTGCCGCATCGCATGGCTGGACAACGGTCCTGAGCCCATCATAACCGGCAACCAGGCCATCAGCCTGGGCCTGATCAGGGCAGGTCTTGAGGCCTATGTGGCCTATCCCATGACCCCATCCTCGGCCATTCTTGACTTCATGGCCAATTCGGCAGAGGAGTTCGGCCTGAAGGTCGTCCATCCGGAGAGCGAGATCGCTGTGATCCTCATGGCAGAGGGATTCGCCTATGCCGGTGTCCGGGCAGCAGTGGGGACCTCGGGAGGAGGATTCTGTCTCATGACCGAGGCCCTCAGCCTGGCGGGGATGGCTGAGATCCCCCTGGCCATCGTCATGGCCCAAAGGACCGGGCCCTCAACCGGCCTTCCCACTTATACCGCTCAGGGCGACCTGCATTTTGTGATCAATGCCGGCCAGGGGGAGTTTCCCAGGTTGGTGGTCGCCCCGGGTGACGCAGAGGATGCATATCTCTGGTCTGCTGCAGCCCTGAACCTGGCCTGGAAATATCAGATTCCCGCGTTCATCCTCTCGGATAAGATCGTAAGCGAGAGCCAGTATAGCTTTGACCTCGGGCTCGCAGGAAAGGCAGAGACTGCTCGACCGGCACTGCTCTGGAATGGGCAGGGTGACTACCATCGCTACCGCCACTCCGATACGGGGGTCTCTCCACTCGCCTATCCTCCTCAGAGGAGGCAGGTGATAAAGGCGGACAGCTATGCGCACGATGCCGCAGGCATAACCACTGAGGACGCCCAGATAACAAGGGAGATGAGCGACAAAAGAATGCTCAAGGCTCAATCCCTGGCCGGGGAATTGGAGGTATACGAGACTGTGAAGCTCTTAGGTGATGAGAAGAGCAGGACCTGCCTCTTGTTCTGGGGCTCGAACAAGGGGGTATGCAGAGAGGCCGCTGAGAGTCTGGGACTGAGGGCGGTTCAGGTGCTGGTTCTCTGGCCGTTCCCTGAGAAGAGGCTGAAGGATGCCCTCCAGGGTGTGGAGAGGCTGATCTCTGTGGAATGCAATGCCACAGGCCAGCTGGCGACTCTATGCCGCCAGTATGGCATCGAGGTCGATGACCGAATCCTGAAATACGGCGGCCGGCCTTTTTCCCTGAACGATCTTGAAACCGAGCTGGAAAGGAGGGAAGCATGAAGCCCCAGGATCTATCCACCGCTGCCCGCAATACCTGGTGTCCTGGCTGCGGGAACTTCTCCATTCTGAATGCAATAAGAGCGGTCCTCGCCCGGATGGACGAGGAGGGATTCCCAGTAGAGAACACCGTCCTGGTTTCGGGCATCGGCTGCCACGGCAAGATCGTGGACTACCTGGATGTGAACAGCTTCTACTCCATCCACGGCCGGACCATTCCCGTTGCCACAGGCATAAAGCTGGCCAACCCCGATCTGAATGTGATCTGCTTCTCTGGAGACGGCGACAGCCTGGCCGAGGGCCTGGACCACCTGATCTTCGCCGCCAAGAGGAACATCGACATAACCCTGATCTTACATGACAACCGGGTCTACGGCCTGACCACCGGCCAGTACACGCCCACCTCACCAACCGGATTCCGGGGCAAGTCCACTCCTGAGGGATCCATTGAGCGACCCCTGAACCCTCTGGACCTGATGCTCTCTGCCGGCGCCACCTTCATCGCCCGGGGCTACTCTCACGGGATTGAGCAGCTTCAGACCCTCTTTAAAGAGGCGATACTGCACAAAGGCTTCTCATTTGTGGATGTCTTACAGGTCTGCGTCTCTTACTTCAATATGTATGAGAGCTATAACAGGAGAACCTATTCCGTGGAAGGAAACGATGCCGCCAGCTTTGACCAGGCCCAGGAGATCATACGCCGCTGGAGCTATGACGACTCCGAGTCGCAAATACCCCTGGGCAAGTTCTATCAGATTGATGCACCACGATTCGATCAGGCCTACAGCCAGACGAAGTCGCTCTTGGCGAGAGGGGATAAGATCGGATCCAAGCTGGAAAGTTTCATCTAGCAAGAAGGCAAAAAACGAAGGTGTGGTGAGACAGAAATGGACAAATACGTATGCACTGTCTGTGGATATATCTACGATCCAGAGAAAGGAGATTCGGCATCCGGCATAGCACCAGGGACGGCTTTCGAGGATCTGCCGGATGACTGGACCTGTCCGGAGTGCGGCGTGGGAAAGGAATTGTTCAATAAGGTGGAGTAAAGCTCAGAATCTGCTGCTTTGTCTGCTTGGAGATCACTATGCTCAGCGAAAGGATGAATGAAGCCCTCAATTATCAGGCAAATCGGGAGTTATACTCCTCCTATCTGTATCTTTCCATGTCCTACTACTTTGAATCCATCGGATTTAGGGGGTTTGCCAGCTGGATGAGGGTTCAGGCAGGAGAAGAGCTGGTCCACACCATGAAATTGCTGGACTATGTTGCCGCTTCCGGCGAGAAGGCGAAGATGCTCGCCGTGGAGGCGCCACAGCATAGCTGGGAGTCGCCCCAGCAGGCATTTGCTCACGTCTGGGAGCACGAGCGGGCGGTGACCAGGATGATTCATGATCTGGTGGCAGTGGCCGAGAGCGAATCGGACGCGATGACACGGAAATTCTTGCAGTGGTATGTGGACGAGCAGGTGGAAGAGGAGGAGTCCTCGGACGGTGTTCTGAAGAGGGTGCAGGCTGCCGGAAGCGATCCAAAAGCCCTCCGGGCAGCGGATGAGGAGCTGGGCAAGAGAGGCTTCAAATTCCCCCGCGGGTTCCAGATGTTTCCATTGTAAAAGGTGTGAGGCCACTATTTAGGGCCTCAAATCGTTTTTAATCACCAATTTTTTGCTCTTCAGATGAGCTCGGGCTGATTGGCCGGATCGATGACGCGCCACTGATCATCCTCCAGGCCATTCCCGCGAGCATCGCCTGGTGAACTGTCCCGGGAATAGAGGTACAATGGCCAGCTCTTGAATGTTGTCTGCTTAGAACCATCAGCTCGCTCGATGGTGGCGAAGTTGGATGGATTGAGGCTCTCAGGCAGGGTTAGATCCTCGACATAAAAGGGCATCCACATCTTTGCACAATCATCATTACAGGTGCTCATTCCATCGAGACTGCTATCATTTTGGTAGTAGTAAAGGGCAAATCCCGTCTCGTTCACCAGATAGCTTCCCAGGAACTTGCTCGCGGAGATGTTCACACTGAAGTTCTCATCCTCTGCCAAGGCATTGATGGAAAGAAGAGATATACACAGCAGCATGAATAAAACCATTCGGCTCTTTGACATGTTTAACACCTCCCCAGACCTTAATGCATCCTGTTAAATAAGTTTTCCCAATGACCCAATTCAAGAGCGGAGGGGAAAAAGGGCAAAAAGAGCCATAAAGTCCATTAATGACATAGTTGCATGGATGCAGACCGAGATGAGCGGATTTTCCTTTGAGGTACTGGACTGGGATCAGGAGAGCAATGCCCGAGCAGGGCTGATAAAAACCCGTAGGGGTGACATCCAGACTCCCTATCTGGTTCCTGTGGCCACTTTGGGCAGCGTGCGCGCTCTGGGCTCCGATGACCTGGTGTCCCTGGGCGTCTCCTGCGCCCTGGCCAACACCTATCACCTTCACTTGAAGCCCGGAGACGAGCTGATCGGGCGGCTGGGGGGATTGCACAGGTTCATGGGATTTTCCCGCCCCCTCTTCACCGACTCGGGCGGCTTTCAGGCCTTTTCCCTGGGCTTTGGAAGAGAGCATAACATTGCCAAGATCGGCAACATCTTCCCGCAGGAGCTGAACCTTATTCCAGGGGGAAATGACTGCCAGCAGCAGGGCGATGAACAGTGCGAAGAGGAGCCACTGGAAAGCGAGATCTACAGATCAAACTACAGGAAGAGCTACGGAGGGGGGGCGAAGGAAGGATCCAAAAGGGCGGACGGGAAGGGGCAGAAGAATTCCAAGAAGGAGAACCTGACAAAGATCACAGACCAGGGCATCTCTTTCAAGTCCATGGCCGATGGGGCCTGGCATTTCCTGGATGCTGAAAGGTCGATGAGGATCCAGGCCAACCTAGGCTCAGATATCATCATGTCCTTTGACGAGTGCACCTCCCCCCTGTCAGACTACGATTATACTAAAAAGGCCATGTACAGGACTCATGACTGGGCGGAAGAGTCCATCCGCTATCATGATAAGAGCCAGGCCATCTACGGAATCATCCAGGGAGGGTGGTTTGAGGACCTGAGGCGGACGAGCACCGACTTTATCGTCTCCCAGCCCTTTGACGGCATAGCCATCGGCGGATCTTTAGGCAACAGCAAGCAGGATATGCATCAGGTCTTGGACTGGACGATCCCCAGGCTGGACGACCGGCCGCGGCACCTATTGGGAATCGGGGAGATTGATGACCTCTTCGAGTGCGTAGGCAGGGGGATAGATACTTTCGACTGCGTCTCCCCCACCAGGATCGCCCGCAGAGGAAGCCTCCTCCTATCGCCTCAGTCCGGTGGATCGCGGCAAAACAAGTTCCGCCTGAATATCAAGTCCGCCCGGTTCAGGGAGGACGATCTGCCCGTTGATCCCGCCTGCTCTTGCCCCACCTGCCGAAGCTATTCCCGAGCTTATCTCCGCCATTTATACGTATCAGGAGAGCTCTCCTACTTCCGACTGGCCACCCTGCATAACCTCCATTTCATGCTTCGGCTGATGGAGAGTATAAGGGAAAGCATAAGATGTGGCAGCTTCATGGAGCTCAGGGACAGATGGCTAAAAGCGATTTAGCTAAGGAAGGATCTTCGGTCGCATGGGGACGGCTGAAGCTCGATAAGACTCAGGCCACCATAATCCTCTGCGGCTTTTACCTCTTCTTTTCCCTGGCGGGAAACATCGCCGCCACCAAGGTCACATACTTCGGCAGCCTGGTCATGGACGCCGGTTTCATCTATTCTCTGACCTTCACCTGGAGGGACCTGATCCACAAGCAACTGGGGGAGAGGGCGGCCTTAACCACCATCTGGCTGGCAGCGAGCTTTAATCTGCTTGCGGCCATCTATTTTCAGTTAGTGGTACTCCTGCCCGCCCAGACGGACTGGGCAAATAGCGGTGGGCAGGCGGCCTGGACATTTCTCTTTGGGATCCTGGACAGCTCAGGCCAGGGGTGGCAGTCGGTCCTCTCCCTGCAGATGAGAATCGTCTTAGCCTCCATTCTCACGGCCCTCCTGGCGGAGCTGATCGACACCAGGGTCTATCGCATCTGGACCCGTGGAGCGCGCAAAAGCTGGCCCCAATGGACGCGAGTCTTCGCCTCCAATGCCGTCTCCATACCCATAGACAGCCTTCTCTTTCCGGTGATCGCCTTTATGGGTATCTTGGGAACTCAAGGGCTGGTGCAGATGATCTGGACCAATATGATCGTCAAAGCAGCGATCACTCTTTTGGTCTTCTGGACGATCTACCTGGTTCCCGAGAAGCCAATATATGAGGAGAGCTGAAGCGATCTAAAATAGGAGAGGATGCAGCAAAAATGATCGACCCAGGAAATGATATCGATTGGAACGAGGTCTGGAAGAGCCAGATGAAGCGGAGCAGAGAGTCAAGCCCCGGCAGGGATTGTGCCCGCATCTGGAGCAGCAAAGAGAGCGCTCTTAGATTCTGGGATATGTGCAAAAAGGAGCAGAACAGGATTGAAAGAGTTATCTGGGAGACGGATATCACAGAAAAGTCTCGCGTGCTGGATATCGGCGCCGGGCCCGGCACCCTGGCCATCCCCTTCGCCCAAAAAGCGACCCATGTAACGGCGGTGGAGCCGGCAGACGGCATGTGCAGCGTCATGAGAGAGAAGATGGCCGAGCATGGCGTCGAGAACATCACCATCGTCCAGAAGCGTTGGGAGGAGGTGGATGTGGCCAGTGATCTGGATCCTCCTTATGATGTAGTGGTTGCATCCTTCTCTTTAGGGATGATTGACATCCGCGATGCCATTGAGAAGATGATCCAGGCTTCATCCAGATACATCTATCTCTACCATTTCGCAGGGGAGAGCACCTGGGGCAGGATGTGGAAGGAGCTTTGGCCCAGATTGCATGGAAAGGATTATGTCTCCGGTCCAATGAGCGACGTGCTCTACAATGTGCTCTACCAGATGGGCATCTATCCGAATATCACCACCTTCAGAATGAGGCATGATCAGCGCCACTCCACCCTGGAGGATGCAGTGGCAGAGCTTGCCCCCCAGGCCCGGGCTGATACCAAAGAGCAAAAGGCTGTGCTGCGTGATTATCTGGAAAAGGCTATGAAATGGGAGGAGGGAGCATTTGTTCTGAACGGCTCATCGATCCGGGTGAAGATGTGGTGGGAGAAGCAGTAGGACCGCTGATATGGCTGCAAGAAGGACAGTGCTGCCCGGATATGAGGGCTGATTCAGTCTCGAGTCCATCCTGAAGGCTTAACTCAGCTCGGTGATTGGGAGCGGAATTGATCGATATACTCTGGCAGACTCTGGACGGGACCGTCTATACCATGAGCACCGTATTCCTGATGCTTTTTATTACCGGCATCATGAATGAGATGGGCCTCTTTCAGAGGTTCTCCCATCTTGCCAGCCCCCTGGTCTCATTATCCCGCCTGCCTGCAGCCACAGCCTCCACCTTTGTGGTAGGCCTGGGATCGGCGCTGGCGGCAAATGCCATGACCGCCAGGCTCCGGCATGATGGGCAGTTGAGCGATCGGCAGGCCTTTCTATCCGCTCTGATGAACAGCGTTCCCGTCTATTTCAGAGAGCTTTTCACCTATCAGCTGGCCTTTGTGGTTCCGGTGCTGGGCCTTTATGTGGGGGGAGCTTATGCTGTTGTGTCTGTGTCCACAGGATTGATCAAGCTCTTGATTGTCATAATCCTGGGCAGAGCCTATCTGGCAGGAGAGGTTATCTCCTCCTTAGAGCCTTCGCCAGTTACCAAGGAGAAGAGCATCATAGATGCTGCCCGAAAATCACTGGGCGGTCAGAAAAAGCTGTTTTTGCGGATCGCATCACTCTACTTCATTATGACATTTCTCGTTC
>DAIO01000056.1:0-3941 GCA_002498745.1 Methanosaeta sp. UBA533
GTGAGCTTCTCAGCATCCCGGCGCACCACCGTCACCACTCCCTTCTCAATATCCCTGGGGCCGACCTCCAGGCGGATGGGAACCCCTTTCATCTCCCATTTATAGAACTTGGCACCAGGCCGCTCGTCGCTGGTGTCCAGCTCCACCCGGATGCCTGCCTGCTGCAGGATCCTCAACAGATCCCGGCAAACCTCCACCACCTTCTCCTTGTCGCCCAGAAGGATGGGCACAATGACCACCTGGACGGGAGCCACCTCCCAGGGCAATGCCAGACCCTTATCGTCCCCATGCACGGATATGAGGGCGGCAATACAGCGCTCAGAGATGCCGTAGCAGGTCTGATTGACCAGCTTCTGCTCGCCATCCTCTGCCTCATAGGTTATCTCATAGGTCTTGGCAAAGGTGGAGCCCAGATGATGGGCGGTCCCCACCTGCAGCGTCTTGCCATCGGGCATGATCACATCGATGGCTGTGGTATAATCCGCACCAGGGAACTTGTCCCAGCTGGGCCGACGGCTCACCAGGAAGGGTATGGCCAGACGGCGATAGAACTCCGAGTACCTTTTGATCGCCACCTCCACCTGCTCTGCCGCCTCCTCCCAGGTAGCATGTACGGTATGCGCCTCTTTGAAGGAGGTGATCTCCCGCAGGCGTATCAGAGGGCGGGTATGCTTGGTCTCATAGCGGAAGGTATTCACTATCTGGTAGATGCGCAGAGGCATATCGGCATGCGACCTTATCCAGAGCTTGAACATGGGGTATATGGCCGTCTCGCTGGTAGGACGGAGGGCGAGCTTGACCTCCAGGGGGGTGGTACCGCCGCAGGTCACCCAGTAGACCTCCTCCTCGAAGCCTTTGATATGCTGGGCCTCCTTCATGAACTCGTTTTCCGGTATCATCAGGGGAAAGAGGGTCTCCTGATGATCAGGATCCAGAAGCTGCCTGATGATGCCGTAGACGTTCTTCTTGATGGCGAAGCCGAAGGGGAACCAGACGCACATTCCCTTTACGGGGTAGCGGTTATCGATGATCTCCCCTGTCATCAGCAGCTCATGGTACCACTGGCTGAAGTCCTCTTTGGGGGAAAGCTTGGCGCTCTGCCCGCCGGATTCCCCTTTGCCTTTGTTCTTAGTATCTGGATATGTCATGCGACCCTCGATATGATAAAGGGGGTGATAAAAGTTTCAATGGCCGCGGCCAAAAGGAGCAGGGGCATTATCCAGCGGAGGAGGAAATGAATTGCTACACGCATCTCTCCAGTGAGGTCTGAGCTCTCTTTTAATAGGGATAGGGCTAGCATATGGCCCAGCCGCAAGCCAATGGCGATACTCAAGAGGACGGCTGGAAGCTCGATGATTCCATGAGGCAGAATGCCTGCCGCCAGATAGAGCCAGCCCTTCTGTTCAACCGCGCTATAGCCGACGATTCCCAGAAGAAAGCCGTTGGTGGTGGCGACTATCATGGGAACGATCCCCAGCCCCAATCCTAAGAGCATGGCCGTGGCGGAAGCGAGGAGATTTTTGAGGAATATGATTATCATTATCATGAGTGGCGGCTGCTCCAGTATCCATGCCAGCATCTCCAGCTCCTCTGTCCAGCTGGCGGCGAACTCTGGATCAAGCTGAGCAGTATAGTAGCCCATGACGGCGGTGAGAGCGAAGAGGAATACTGAGAGGGCGACATAGATGTAGATCGACCTCAGATAGGCGGCATCATCCTTGATAGACAATATATCTCCCAATCAGATCACCCTTTTTACCTTATTTAAGGATACCGTGATCTCGCGAAGGAGAGAAGGATGAAAAAAGCGGTCTCCGCGAGGACGCAGAATGCCGCAGGGAGCCCTGCTGCCGGACCGACAAGGAGCAGGGATACCGCTGCCGCAAGTCCCAGGTTCTTGAAGGAGCCCAGAAGGGTAAGGGAGATGGCCTGGCTGCTCTTCAAGCCAGCGGATCTGGCCAGGATAAACACTGCCAATCCCACTGCGAAGGTGCGGGCTATGGATACCCAGGCCACGCTCCACCCATCCGTCCAGAGGGCTCCCTGGTTCAGGCCGATCACCGTATATGTGACCAGGAAGAAGCCCAGGTTTATGGGAAGGACGGGGTTGATCGGAAGCAGTCGGACCAGCCTGGAGGCAAGAGCAGGGATGAGGATCAATACAATGGAGATCTGGAGCAGATAGATGGGGCTAATTCCCGTCTGGTGAACGAAGAGGTAGATGATCAGGGGCATCAGCAGGAGCGAGGCCAGGTAGGAGAGTATTTCTCCGGCAAAAGAGAGGCTCATGTCCCCTTTCAGGATGCGGGTCATGGGCAGTACGGCCACTGCCGGCGGGACCGCGGCCATGATGACAAAGCCATTCCTGAGCGATTCGTCGGGCAGACTGTAGCTCAGGAGCAGAATCAATCCGCTCAAAAGACCATAGTTTATGATGATGCCGAGAAATCCGCTTTTCAGAGAGCCCGAGGATTTGATATCTCTTCCCAGATCGACCTCGGTCAGGGAGAAGGCCATCATAACCATGAGCGCCGGGGTGACCAGAGCCTCTGTTCCCCCTGCGTGACCCGGCAGCACCAGGCCTAAGAGGACTGAGAGGATGAGGACCAGTGTGGAGTTCTGAATGAGATCGACAATCCGCCTTCTTATGCTCATCTATCCTTCCTGAAGAGCAAAGCATCGTCCCGCCCAATCGTCCGTCGCCTTCCGGGGCCTCGGGCTGGAGAGCATCCTCAGCCAACCACTCCTATTCCGCTTCCCAGGTAGTAAATGCCGAATAGAATCAGGAAGATGCCGCATAGCCCCAATATTCTTCTGTAATTCTCTGGGGAGAGGAGGCTCCTTCCCCGCTCCAGGCTGCTGGAGACGAGAAGATACCAGCCGAAGTCGGCGCTCCAGTGTCCGATCATGAATATTGCCGCCACGATCAGACCGGCCTCAAGACCTGATACGATAAGGACGCTGCCTATGGAGAGCCACCAGATCCAGAAATAGGGGTTGGCTGCACTGGTGAGAAATCCTGCCAGATATGGATTGGTGTAAGATCCGTCACCTGCTGAGGCCATGGTGGCGCTCTTGCTATCCCGCATGGTCAGAATGCCAAAAGCGATCAGAGCCAGGCCGCCCATGAGGGCGATGGAGCGAGAGTACTGCTGCATAGTCACCGCCAGACCTTTCACAATTAAAAGAAATATCACGATCTCGATTAGCGCATGGCCAGCAGCAACCTTGGGGCCGGCCAGCCAGCCATCCTTGAGTGAGGAGTTGATTGTAGCCAGGAGGGTAGGTCCTGGGGCGACGGCCCCGGTCAGGCCGACGGTCAGGCCTATGGAGAAGGTCATGGCAATGGTGGCTATTGATCCTGATAGCGCCTCTCCAGCCTGAATGATATCTAACATCTTCACCTCAGATCTCTTTGGGAATAAGACTGTTGCTCTGCAGGTAAAAGAGGTTTGCTGCTTTATGGACAGGTCGGGATTTGAACCCGAGGCCTCTACCATGCCAAGGTAGCGATCTTCCAGCTGATCTACCTGCCCTTCGAGCCACAAGGTGAGCAGTACTCCATTTAAACATGTCGGTAGAAAGAGGGCAGGCGGCCAGATGAGGATCGGGCCGCTGATCCGCAGGAGCTGCTGAGCATTTCATCAATCTCCTCCCCAGCGGGGTTGCAGGAGAAAGTAGTAGATTATGCGGCCAATTGTTGCCGAAAGATGCCCTTTTACACCTCTTAAGGATAAAGGTCATCATCTTGCACTGGCCGTCGCGATGGCGAAGGAGATCTTCACCTCACTTTCGCCCTGCAGGGATGGTAGATAATAAGGCATACTGATAGTCTTAAGCGTTTACTTTATAACTGAGTTGATACATACTTGCTAAAAAATTTTGCGACTGTTTGGAGCGCAAAAGGAATAAACTGGAGTGGAAATACTGGTCTAATAGAT
>DAIO01000063.1:0-3499 GCA_002498745.1 Methanosaeta sp. UBA533
GGACTGTATTCTCCGAGAAAGCCAACTATCTGTTGGCAGATGTTCTTGAATATCTGGGATTGGATACTTCTTTTATAACTTCATTGAGAATTAGCTTCAGTGAAGCACTCGACCCGCATGTGAATAGAAGGAGATACACAGAGGAATGGTGGGCTTAACCGATGACACATGGAATAGTGATGTACTTTTCCCTGGAGAATACCGGCCTTCTGTATACCACGGCATCCAATGCCTCGATGATCGTGGCCGCTCTTCCCATATTCACCCTATTTGCCGAAGCTATGCTCTTCCGGCTGAAGGTCACCTGGAAGATGATTCTCTGCCTGGTCCTGTCCACCATTGGGGTAGTTCTGGTGGTCACAGTCGATGGGAAGGTGGATCTATCATCTGCCAGGTTTTTCGGCAATCTGCTGGTCATGGGAGCGATCGTCTGCTGGGTATTTTACACCCTACTGAATAGAAGGCTCTCTGAGAATTACCCCAGCCTGGCTTTAACCGCTGCTCAATCAACAGTCAGCATAATTCTATTTATTCCACTTGTCATCCCGGAGATCGATGGATGGCCCGCGATATCCGAGATCTCTCTGCCGGTATTTGCTAATCTGCTCTTTCTAGGGGTTTTCTGCTCAGGCTTCGCCTACATTTTTTATATTTATGCCACCAGAAGGCTGGGAGCAACGGTGGTTTCGGCCTTTTTAAACCTCATTCCAGTGGTGACAGTGGTATTCGGATATCTCATCTTGCACGATACCCTCTCCTGGATGCAGGTCCTTGGAATGGCACTGATAATGATCGCTTTATATCATCTTAACCGGTTGATGAAAAGGACGTAAATCTTTAGCTGAAGAGAGGAAATGGCATATAATGCGATTCATGCCATCAAAGCCAGAGGATAACGCAGTTCCTGATTTGGAGGGAAGGGCAAAAATGGCTGGCTCGTCCAACCTCTCCATCTTAATCATCCCAAGCCACTCGATAGATAAAAGCCAGCTTTGGGCTCCTTCCACCTCAGCCAGCGCCCTCCCTTATCCTTCTATCCGGGCTCGTCAGCCATGCATAGAGGTCCTCCAGCACGACCTCCTCCATCGGCCCCAGGGGCTGAATCCAGTTCTTCGACGGATGGAAGCTGTGACCTAGCCCCGGATAGATGATCAATGTATGATCTGGGTGGTTGACCTCCGTCAGCTTCTGCTCCAGCAACATGGCCTCCGGGAGGGGGATCTGGGTATCGTTTTCTCCCTGGAGGATCAGGATGCTGGCAGATATATCCCCTATGATGTCCGTAGTGTTGTTCAGGGCGAAGTAGGATGCCAGCCAGGGACTGGCCTTGACCGACTCATTGGAGAGCATGGGCTGAACCTGCTTTTTGATCAGAGGCTCCAGGTCGCCCCTGATGCTGATATTGCCCCTCGGATCAGATGCTATGACCGAATGCCACTGGTGCTCTTCGGTCGTACTGTTCCACATCACCAATCCTATAGCCTGAAGCGGAGCCAGACTCTCGCCCGGTGTTCCCATGGTCGCCTCTACCTCAGTTATGGTCAGGAAGCCATCGTGGTTGCTGTCTATCACCTCTTCTGCATAGAGTAGCGGCCTGGCCAATAGCTGGAACTGCAGATTATCCCTCAGATTCCCTGCAGGTGCGGACAATAATACCATCTTCCGGATCTCTGCATCTTCCCGGGCAATCCTGGGAGCTACGATGGCTCCCTCGCTGTGGCCGAGGAGGGTTATATCGTTCTTGTCCACCTCCGGCTGGGCTCTAAGGATCGCCAGCGCCTTTTCGGCATCGCTCTTATAGCTCTGGCAGGTGGAGTTGGCCACAATGCTGGCATTGAGGATGGTGCCGTTCAGGCCCACGCCCCGCTTGTTGAACCGCAGGACGGCAATGCCTCGAGACGAGAGGTGCTCGGCGATCTGCAAAAAAGGCCGGGAGGGCTGATCCGATCCCGTGACCTCTGGGGGCAGGTACTCATTCATGTCTATTATCCCGCTGCCCTGGAGGAGAAGAACCGCGGGGAAGGGGCCCGTGACAGATTTTGGCAGGGTGAGCTGGGCATCGGTCTTGATGCCGTCTTCAAGCTCTATGGTCAGGTCACGAGCCACATATTCCTGGGCACAGGCACCTGGAATTGACACTAAAAAGAACAGGACGAAGATCAAGAGAAGGGAGGCGAATGCTATTCTCGGCTTCTTTTGGAAATTAGGAAGGCTGCTTTTGCAGGAGATCATATTTTTGAGGTTATCTTCACGAGCCTTAAGTTTTAGGATTCAGCTTATCCCAGGCAACATGTTGCAGCGCAGGATTAAATACTATCATTGAACAATTGTATAAATCAGATGAGAACGCTTCGTTATAAAATTACGATCAGGCCGGAGACTGACGGAACCTACACGGTGATCGTTCCCTCTCTTCCTGGTTGTTTGACTTTTGGCGATACCATCGAGGAAGCACTAGAGATGGCAAAGGAAGCAATCGAAGCATATATCGAAAGCCTCGCCGCCAGAGGCAAAGACATACCGGTGGAGGAAGATCAGATCGAAGCCACCATAACTGTCGAAGCAAATGCCTAAGTTGCCTGTTTTGTCCCCGGAGAAGCTTGCCAGAGCTCTTGAAAAGAAGGGATTTGTATTGGATAGAATCAGGGGCAGCCATCATGTTTATTGCCATCCAGATCTTGATGTCACAGTTACAATTCCATTCCACAAAAAAGAGGTAGGAAAAGGACTTCTTATTGAGATAATTAAACAAGCAGAAATATCGCGAGAGGAGCTATTGGATCTCCTATAGGAAACATATGGGATGAAGCCAGTTTTGCTCGGCAGATATCTGACGAAGTCACTCAAGACCGGATTTCGATTAGATCCATTTTTGGCCTCAAGCTCAGCCCAAGAGCCTGCCCGCGGGCCCGATCTTTCCCCGCTCCGTCTGGCAGACGACGGACTGCAGACCGCAGTCTCTAAGAATATAATGGACCTCCAGCATCTTCCAGTGGCTGGGCCGGACCAGATCCGACCTTCTGAACTCCGGCCGGTAGTCCAGAACACAGACCTGAATCCAGGGATCGATGCTGACGATTCTCTCCGCCATCTCCTGGATCTCTGATATGCTGATCAGTTCCTCATTGAATGGAATGCCAATGCCCAAGAAGACCTGAGGATGGCTGTCGTGCAGATATTTCACTGCCTTCCAGGCGGTCTGCAGATATTTGGCCGCCAGCCCCTCATCCAAAAGGCCGGTTATCTCCATGAAGGTGGTGGTCCTCAGGGCCTTGAGATCGATGCCAATGTCGGTCATGCCCGCTCCGACCAGCTCATCGATATAGTCCTCGGTCAGAATCGAGCCGTTGGTATCCACATGAATCCGAGCGATTGGGTTTTGCTCCCGGAGGAGACGTATGAAAGAGACCAGCCACTGCCGGTTGAGGGTGCACTCCCCACCGGAAACGGCAATGCGCTCCACTCCACACTCCCTTTTGGTCTCAGTCATCCTCTCCGC
>DAIO01000088.1:0-9489 GCA_002498745.1 Methanosaeta sp. UBA533
CTTTTCAGACCATGTTGACTTCCCATCAGGGAGTAGACCATATTTTTGGCATTCTTCTCGTTCTGGCTATCCACTACCTTGCTGAAAGGAAGCCAGGTCTTGCCAATAAGCCCTCCCTTATATCTTCCCTTGATCTCAAAATTAGTCATGAATTTTCACCTCTATTACGCCAGGAAATCCAATGCATCTTCAATGCGGCCCAGCTCCGGGCCGGTGGTCTCGTCTCCTGCGAGGTAGCCGTAGCTGTTCGCCAGCAGACCTGAGCCCACCAGTGGCGAGCCGAGGTTGACTGTGCCCACATCCACAGGCAGTTCGAATAACTCCTCCAGCACTGCCATCTCCTGCTCGGATACCCTGGGATGGACAAGAAGGCCTTTATTGGTGGCAACACCAGCCATTCCCACGGTCTTCAGGCCTCCGATGGTGCCCTTTTGCACCTTGACCTCAAGCGTCTCCTCTATCGCCCGACAGGCTCTGGTGGAGAGGCCGGGATGAACCATAGCGGCGCTGTCGTTGGCCAGGATGACATTGCCGGCGGCATTGATCCTGGCCGGTAACCTGGAGACCTTTCCATGCTCTCGAAGGATCTTCAGATCTTCAGCTTCCGCATGGCGGCTGACCACAAATCCGCTCTTGTTGGCGGAAATGAGCGAGCCTGTGACCGATCCGATGCTAGGCGGGATGCATACCGCCTTTACGTGAAGCCCTTCTTCTATGAATGCTAGATCCTCTGCTCCGACCATTGCGGGCAGCAGTACTATATCATCTGTGCAGCGGGCGAATACTCCCAGCAGACTGCTACCTGCAATCTTGATCCTCTTATCTCTCACCGGCAAACTCTGCTTCCACTCCGCCGTCTTCAAACTTGACCGCCCGCACCCTTACCCGCCTTGGTGGCTTCATATCCCCTCTTCTCCAGATCACCTGGTTTAGGCCGGGATCGATCTTCACATCCTCTGCGGGGGTCTTCATATGCCGGGCGAGGTAATTCCTTATCTCAGCCATGGCCCGGTTGGACCTTCTGTAAACGGGAACGCATTTCACAATACCCAGGGGTATGGTGTAAACTCTCTCTGTGTCCGCCATTGTCATCTCTCTAGACTGCTTCTACGCCAATGTCTTCTCTTGGGGTGAGCAACTACCTTCCTCATGGTCTTGACTATGACCCAGGAGGGAACCCTACGATTCTGATTGAATGCTTTGGCAAGCCTGATCTTCTTGCCCTTTAATTTCTTGGACAAATCTCTTCCTCCGAATTACTCTCGTGTGCGTATGATTGGAGGGGAAGATCCTGTTGACCTCCATCTGGCCGTGCCTCTCTTTTAGCGCATATCTCAGGCCCACCTCAAAGTCTGAGGCAGGATGCTTCTCGGAGAGCTCCTCCTCGAAGTCCAAATAGCGCGAGGCCATCGCCCGGATGGCCTTTCCACCCAGGCCCGCCAGAGGTCTCAAGTATTGCACATGCAACCGGTCTTCCAGGCTTCGGATGGCGCCGAAATCCATCTTCGGGGCGCGATCATCCCTTCTTGTACCGTCCGCCACAAATTCGCACTCTTTTGCTATTGTCTCTACTGCAATGGGATGAACATAATTGAGAGCATCATTGGGATAGCCCGTGGACTGCAATATCTCCAGGGCTCTCTCCAGGACATCCGCATCGAATACCATTCTTCTCAGGGGATATCCCAGCTCTCTTGCTGCTTCTTTTGCTCTCATCCAGGAATCGTCGTGGCCAAAGCTGAAATTCACCAGCTCTATCTCCTCGAAGAATGGCTCGAGGAGGAGGGCCACCAGACTGCTATCTTTTCCGCCGGAGAATAGGACTGCAACTTTCATGTATCGACCGATTCCGAGAATTTTCATCTTCTGGTTATACTGATATCTCTCTTCTTGGGCTGGGCCTGGGTGAGTATCGCCTTGAGTTGCTCGTCAGTGATCGGGCCTCTCAGCCTGCCGCTTTGTGCAAGCATGATGAGCTGGGCCTCGATCTGGGAGACGAACTCAGGCCGGGTCATGCGAATGGCATTCATCCTTTCGCGAGCCTCAGGAGTGAGGATGGTCCTCATCAAAGCCGCCTTTTTGGCTTCCATCTCCTGCTGGGCCTGCTCCTGCTGAACAGCAGCCATTTGCGAATCCGCCTGCTGCCTTTGGATCTGCTCCAGCCTCTTTCGTCTCAGTTCTGCAAGCTCATCATCAGCCATTGTTTGATTCCTCCTTATGCTGTCGATTCTGCGGCTGGTTCGGATGCGGGTGCAATTGAAGCCTCTTTTTGGCTGGCCACCTTATGGGCTATGCCGTCGAGGAATGCCTGGCCCTCAGGGGTCATCTGGCGTCCCTTCTTCAGCTTCCTAACCAGGCCTGCCTTCTCCAGCTGCTGCAATGATTCTCTTACCACTGAGCCGCTGCCCTTGGCGAAGGTTCCAGTGGCCACTCCCTTGCGCTTCTTTCCGCCGTAGAAGGTTCTGAGCCGGGATACTCCCACCGGCCCATCGATATATATTCTGCGCAGAATGGATGCCGACCTCACGAACCACCAATCTGGATTGGTGGGTGGCATCTCCCTATTTACCCCAGTCTTGGCAAATTCAGCCCAAACAGGTGGCTGGACCTTGCCCGCTGCCTTCAGCTCTAAAGCTGCGGCGGCTATCAAGTCATGGGGAGGTACGTCGTAAACAGTTGTCAATTTTTCAATCCTCCGAGATGATAAGGAACAAACCAGAACCCTTACGCCAAAACAAGTATAAATGCTTTTTCCGCACTATTCACTTTGGGCGCGATTCTCCAAGAGGGCAATTATCCCATTCCCGCAGAAGTACAGGCTGCAATCCAAGAGAATGAGATGTTTGAGCCGGAGGAGAATTCAAGCCCACCCGGATTTCCCTTTCTGATCTTTCAGCTTATTATCATCTAGATCCGTATAAAACCCTTTCTTTTTATCAGCTTCCTCAGTTCGTCGGCGATGAATACCGTGCTTGAGACGGCGAAGATAATGGCCCAATCATACAGCGAGAGGGCCACCGTCCCCAGAGCCATCTGGAAGAATGGCAGGGTCGTCGCCATCAGCTGCAGGGCTATCGATGCAACTATTGCCCCGATCAAGTATTTGTTGCTGAAAAGGCCGATCTTGAAGACGGACTTGTCTCTGGACCGGCAGTTGAGGGCATTGAAGATCTGGAACAAGGCCAGGGTGGTGAAGCCCAGGGTCTGAGCGCGATGTATATCTCCACCATTAAGCTCCCTGGCAAACACCAGGAGGGTGCCCGCAGCCATAAAGGCGGCAACGAAGAGCACATTCTTCACTATATCCATGTTGATTATATTCTCCTTGGGGTTTCTGGGCGGCTGGTCCATCACATCCTCTTCTTTAGGCTCCATGGCCAAATTCACCACTAAGAGCCCGTCGGTTACCAGGTTAACCCATAGGATCTGCACCGGGGTGAAGATCAGCACATTTATGGCCATGAAGACCAGGGCCACCAGGATGGTGAGGATCTCGCCTGCATTGGTGCTGATGAGATACTTCACTGTCTTTCGGATATTCTCGAAGATAACCCGGCCCTCCTCCACTGCATTCACTATGCTCTGGAAGTTATCGTCCGTCAGGATCATGTCCGCCGTCTCTTTGGTGACATCTGTTCCAGTTATCCCCATGGCGATGCCGATCTCTGCCGCCTTGAGGGCAGGAGCATCGTTAACCCCGTCTCCGGTCATGGCTACGATATGCCCCTTCCTCTGCAGGGATTGGACTATGCGGTGCTTATGTTTGGGTGATACCCGGGCGAAGACGGAGGTTTCTTGAATCAGACCGTCCAGCTCCTCATCGCTAAGATCATCCAAATCCGAGCCGGTGAGAACCTTCGACCCTTCCTCATAGATCCCAATATCCCTGGCTATGGCCTGTGCGGTAATCTTATGATCCCCGGTGGCCATGGTCACCTTGATCCCCGCCCTCTTGCATAGATGAACCGATCTTATGGCCTCCGGCCGGGGCGGATCGATCATTCCGGAAAAGCCGGAGAATATCAGGTTTGCCGGCCCCTTATTCTTGAATTCATCCACCTCTTCCGGCCTAATGGTGACATAGGCCAGGGCCAAAACGCGCAGAGCCTCTGCTGCCATCTGCGAGCTGGCCATTAAGAACTCTTCCTTTCTCCTCTGGTCAAGCTCCTTTACCTCTCCCTTATCCAGGACATATGAGCACATGTCCAGGATGGTCTCCGGCGCTCCTTTGAGCAATACCAGCAGCTCAGCAGAGCCGGTGCGGTGGAAGGTTGACATGTATCGGTTCTTGGGATCAAAGGGGATTTCATCGACCCGGGGATGGCTTTCCTCCAGCTCGCTCTTATCCAGGCCCGCTTTTGCCGCTGCCACTACCAGGGCGCCCTCAGTCGGGTCGCCCAGGATCTCCCATCGATCCTCTTCTTCCTTAAGGCTCTTGAGGGATGCATCATTGCAGAGGGCAGCGATCTTCAGGAACATGCTCAGGCTTTTATCCTCTGAGGCCTTCAGCGGCACTCCGTCCAGTTCAAAATCGCCCTTCGGCTGAAATCCGACCCCCGATACATCGACCATCCTGCCCGCCAGGAAGAGCTTCTGGACCGTCATCTGGTTGGTGGTCAGGGTACCGGTTTTGTCAGTGCAGACCGCAGTTATCGATCCCAGCGTCTCCACTGCATCCAGCTTACGGATGATGGCATGGCGACTGGCCATGCGGCTGACACCCACCGCCAAAACAACGGTTATGGCCGCAGGAAGGCCCTCGGGGATGGCCGAGACCGCCATGGCCAGGGTGAAGAGAAAGAGCTCAATCAGCTCAAATCCGCGCCAGAAGCCCACCACCAGGGTCAGGCTGCTGGCGACCAGAGCCAGGATCATCAGCTTCTTGGATAGGTCCAGGGTGCGCCTCTTGAGAGGAGTCTTTGCCTTTTCCGTTCTGGCTATCTGGTGAGCGATCTTGCCCATCTCGGTATCCATTCCGGTGGCAAAGACCACCGCTTTGCACCTTCCCTGAGTGACCACAGTTCCCGCAAAGATGATATTGTCCATCTCTGCAGTGATCAGATCCTCCTGCAGTGCTTCCGCCCTCTTTCTCGCCGGTACCGATTCACCGGTGAGCATGGATTCGTCCAGCTCCAAGTTCGCCTGCTCGATGATCCGGGAGTCTGCCGGGACCTTTGCCCCCGCCTCCATCAGAATTATATCCCCAACCACTACCTCCTGAGATTTGATTCGCATCTCCTGACAGGTTCCCGTCTCCGAGCAATCCCTCAAGACCCGAGCTTCGGCCGATGCCTGGGATCTGAGGGCCAAGATGGCCTCTTCCGCGCTGTATTCTTTAAAAAACCCAAGTAATGTGTTGATGAGAATTACCGCCAGTATCACTGCAGCATCTATGAATTTGTCAGCCATGAAGGAGATGACCGCCGCCAGGCCGAGAACAGCTATGAGAGGATTTTTAACCTGCTCGATGAGAATATCCAGCTTGCTCAGTTTTTCGCCTTCCTCCAGCTCATTGGGTCCAAAGGCCTTGTAGCGTCTGGCTGCCTCTTCTGTACTCAAGCCTCGGGTGGTGCTATCTAATTTTTGCAGAACCCGGTCAGCACTTAATGCATGCCATTTATCTTTTGGCGGAGATGCCATATATGTTGCTCCTTATTTGGATTCAGCGAGGCACATGACATTATGGTGTCAATGGCTATTGCTCCAATGCCTGCTGCGTACCTGGGGATTACCCTGAACAAACCCACATCCATGGTTAAATTCATGACCTAAATCATAAAACCTTTTCCATGAGTCCCTAATGGAAAGATCTTAATCAGATCACGTTCGTTGAATACTTTTGTTTCAGGGAAAAGTGTTGTTTGAAATGATGCTAAAAGCAGTATTCCTAGGGCTGGAAGCAGGCGGAAAGTCGATTGCCATAATGAATGCGCAAGATGCCGAACGCCTGGGAGTCCTCAGCCTCGCAAGGATCACCATTCGGTTTGATGACTTGGATAGAACTGCGATAGTTCATACCACCACCGACCTCATGCCTTCGGGATGTATAGGCCTATGCAAAAAGGTTTGGGCCAGCCTCGGCCTGGTGGAGGGATTGGATGTAGATGTAGATATAGCACCTTTCCCTGCCTCTCTCTTATTCATAAGGAATAAGTTGAGTGGAAGAAAGCTGGTATATGAGGAGATCCTGGAAATAGTTGAGGACGCGATAGACGAAAAACTGAGCGATGTTGAGATAGGTGCCTTCGTAACTGCCCTGCACTGCTTGGGCCTGGATTTAGACGAGGCAAAAAATCTCTCCCTGGCTATGTTCAGAACCGGGAGCAGATTGAGGCTGGACAGACAGCCAGTGGTTGACAAGCACTCCATAGGAGGGGTGCCGGGAGACAAAACAACACTGCTGGTGGTTCCGATTATTGCAGCTTGCGGCCTGACGATACCCAAGACATCCTCCAGGGCGATCACTTCCGCAGCCGGTACAGCAGATCGAGCGCAAGTCCTGATGCCAGTCAGTCTGGACATAGAGGAGATGGAAGAGGTAGTGGAGAGAACCAACGGCTGCATCGTCTGGGGGGGATCCGTTCATCTGGCCCCTGCCGACGACATCTTTGTGAAGGTCGAATATCCTCTCTCCATCGATCCATTGCTATTGCCCTCTATCATGAGCAAGAAGAGAGCAGTAGGCACAAACCTCCTGGTGGTTGATATTCCTTGCGGCCGGGGTGCAAAGGTGAAGACAACTGGGGAAGCGGATCTACTGGCCAAAGATTTCATGGAGATTGGCAGCCGCCTGGGAATGCAGGTACGATGTGCCGTCACCTATGGCGAGCAGCCGGTAGGTTACGCCATAGGTCCGTCTTTAGAGGCAAAGGAGGCCCTGGAAGCTCTAATGGGTCTAAAAAATGCTCCTGACCTGGTTGAAAAGGCAACCGACATTGCGGGAATGATCCTGGAGATGGCCGGCAAGAGCGATGGGAAGAGGATTGCAGTTGAGACTCTCAGAAACGGAAATGCTGAGAAGAAAATGAGGGAGATAATTGCAGCGCAAGGGGGAGACCCAAAGATAAGCCTTGACGATATAGATATCGGTAGCTATCATTTCACATTTCGATCCGATAAGTCCGGCCATGTTCTCTGGATCAATAACGCATTTCTGGTCGATCTGGCAAAATTTGCCGGATGCCCAACGGACCTTGGTGCCGGAGTCTTGCTTCATAAAAAGGTGGGGCATATAGTGAAAAAAGATGAACCACTGCTCACAATCTATGCGGATAGAGAGGTCAGACTTCAACGTGCCCAGGAGAGGCTGGAGCGCTTTAAGATCATGGGAATTGGTGATCGGATTGAGATGCTGATTCATGAGGTTAAGGAGAGGCCAGTTATTGAGAGAACCTTCACCCTGGATAGGTAATTCTCCCCGAGGTACCAGATTGAGCGAAATGCTACCCGGATAAAAGGGCCGACCACCTCGATTAGAGGTTCAGTTGGAAATCTCATTCCCTTTAACCAAAAACCATATCATTCATCATTCCAGAAACACCTGCTCGATGAAGAGCACCCAGGACGTCCGATCAGCTCGCGTTTTTTGTGACGGTGGCTGCGGTCTGGTTTTGCACCTGGACGAAGGACAGATCACGACTTCCTCGACTGCAATAAATGCCGGGTTGAGAGAATTATGATATGGGACCTGCTGATTGCCGTTGTACCTGCCGTCATTTTATTTCTCTACGGCATAGAGAACTTCTCCGAAGAGGTCAGGCATGTAGCCGGTGAACGCTTCCGCACCATTTTGCAGAATGCGACGAAGACCGCCCTGCGTGGCGCGATCGCCGGTGCCGTGGTTACCGCTCTGGTCCAGTCCAGCACTGCCACCTCCATCATCGCCATCGGCCTGGTAAACGCGGGAGCGATCTCCTTTTTGGCTTCCCTTGGCCTTATAATCGGCTCGAACCTTGGCACCACCCTTACCGCCCAGCTGGTTGCCTTTAAGCTGACCGCTTTCGCCCCCATATTCGTTATCGTCGGCTTCTTGCTGAGCATGATTCGCAGCCCTTACAGAGCCTTTGGAAAGCCGATCTTCTACTTCGGCCTGGTATTCTACAGCCTCAACCTGATCTCATCGATAGTCGCTCCCTTGCAGGATGATCCCGATATTCTCGCTCTCCTCTCCATGACCGATAATGTCCTGGCTGCTATTGTGATAGGTTTTATTATAACAAATTTATTCCAGTCCAGCTCAGTGACAACCGGACTGATCGTGGTCCTGGCCCAAAGCGGCCTTCTCACTGCAACCCAAGCCCTGCCGATCATACTGGGAGCAAATATCGGCACCTCAACCACCGGGCTGGTCGTCTCCCTGGGAATGAACACCGCGGCCAAGCGCACCGCTGTGGCTCAGTTCTTCTTCAATTTCCTGGGCGTTATCATCTTTTTGCCGTTCTTAGCCAGCTTCTCCCACCTCATCGAGGATCTGGGAGGGACTGCCGCTCAGCAGGTGGCCAATTCCCATCTGATATTCAATTTCACCTGCGCTGCCATATTCCTGCGGGCCATAAAGCCCTTCAGCCGCCTGATCATGTATATTTTGCCGCAGAAAGATGGCGAGATCGTCTTCGTCACCGATCATATCACACCAAAGCTGCCGGATGATATCGTAGAGGCGATCTCATTGGTGGACAAGGAGATCGTGCACATGCTCCATATCTGCAAGGATATATTCGACAGCACTCTAGAGGTCGCAGAGGGCAGCACCGATATGTGCTCAAGAATTGTGCATTTAAGGGACTACGTCGATTATCTTCGTTCACAGATCATGTCTGCAGTTGTATCTCTGACCAACCGCGATATATCAGTAGAAGAGGCGGCTCATGCGGCTATTTTAGCCCGGGTTGCTGATCTGGGCAGCCTGATGGCCTATCAGATGGTCTCCATGGCCAAGAGCTTCGAGCAGATGAACGAGAAGAAGATAAAGCTCTCTGCGGAATCCCTGAGAGGAATCGAGGAGATGGCGGCTCTCTGCCGAGAGAATACCAAGCAGCTCATGGGCGTATTTCCCGAGATGCCGGAGGATGTCGACATGAAGATGCGCTCCAATGACGAGCTGCTCCGCCAGGTGCTCAACTGGCACTACAAAACGTATCTGATCCAACTGGTAGCAAAGAGCTCTTCTGGCGGCACATTCTCCGAGATCCTCTTCTCCTTCGAGAGGATAGGGTCCATCATAAGAGAGCTGAGGAAGACCTCAAAGACAATGGGAATTCCTACATCTGCCGTCCATATGCCAGATCTGATCGATCCCAACCACGAGAATGGAGCCGCTTTAGAAAGCGATGAGAGGCAGCTATAAGGGCAGTATCAACCCTTCCAGATGCTCTTTCAAATGTTTTTAAAGTGTCCAGAAATGCCTCTTAAATGTCCATAAACATTGCCACCGTTATGGCCAGCAGGGCAATTGGTATCACATATTACTATTCGTCCAAATGTCCCCTA
>DAIO01000110.1:0-16026 GCA_002498745.1 Methanosaeta sp. UBA533
AGGTTAATAACTTTTGGGAGAATCTATCCAGCCTCCAACTTTATCACTCGAAAAGTAGATTGTGCCCACCAAGTACATGTATGCAGAACATGTGGCACGTCCTCATTGGTCATCGGTTAAGCCCACCACTCAGCTCTAAAGCGTTCGCGGTTTACATGGGGGTCTAGGGCTTGACTATCGTAAACACCTGCTAGAGTTTCCCAAGTCCTTGTTATTCCCAGATATCGTAGAATAAGAGTCAACTGATCATCTGCATTCTCCGCGAAGATAATGCTCCATCGAAGTTGAGTGAATCTCACAATATTTTTTCCTGGATGAATTTTCCTAACATTAAAATATGTTCTCCTGCTAACAAGAAGTGTTAAAATCGCAACCCATATAAGAGCTTCAATTATCAAAGGATTTTTAGTATCCAGGGCGTCTAATGCATACCTGCTCTTTAGCTCTTTAAACATCAATTCGATATCCCATCTAGCTCCGTAAAGCTTTCCGATATCCTCCGGTTCAAGAATATCTGAGTTAATATTAGTAATATATGTATGATATTTTTCATCTTCATCATTATAGATAGCGACAAGACGGAATCGATGTGTATCGGGTCTTTTTACTCCTTTATATGCTCTGCGTTTAAAGGAAACCTCGATCTCCACATCCAAAATTTGTCGTTTGAGCTTGGGTAACACATCTTGTAGATATGCACCGCACACATCTATACTCTGACCTCTCCAGGACCTATTTGCCTTTATGATCATTGGATTCGAATTATCCTTTAATCGAGAGACTAAAAAACCTCCGTTCTCAGCTATTCTGGCAAATAGTTGATATTTATAGAAACCAAGATCAATGAGCAGTATTTTCCCTTTTATCCAGGGGCCGACTTTAATAGTCTTTAGCTCATTGGTACGTTCATTGTGTATAGCAACGCTTTCTGGGGTGTTTCCAACTGCACTGACAAGAACCGCAATCTTAAGGCCAGCAGCTTCTCCTTTGGATCGGGCCGCCGGGTAGAGCTTTGCCAGACTTGAATGAAGTCGAACTATTGTGCTATCTTGGATCAAGACGTCTCGAAACTGAAATAACTTCTTATTGAGATTATAACTCTGTTCTTGCGCAAGGTATTCAATTCCATGAAGAACACATGCTTTGAGAAATTCCACAAGTTCTGGAGTAAATCNNAGTAAATCTGTAATACCAGCTACTATCACTTAGTTTTTCATGAGCTTCTTTTTCATAACTTCTCTTCAAACTAGCCAGCGATCTCTGAAGACGGACTCCGAAACTCAGAACCAAAACCCAAAATATGATTACTGCATCGATTTTACGTTCACGCTTTATTAAACCAGTCTCTGCCGCAGTTTTCCTCAAAAAGTCCGGCGAGAACATCGTGCATAGATCCTTCTCTATGAAACTTTGCTCTGCTAACGAGCGTTCTGCTGCCATTTGCTACCCCTTCTCGAGGGATAATTAGATCACAGCTCCTATATATATCTAAACATGAATTAAAAATATACTAAGTACAAAAAGGCAATATTACATAACACTCGTCCTAAATGTCCTTAACCGATGACCAATGTACAACCGCTTGTAGAATGTGTTTCTCTCCTGTTGCTCTCGTTTCTGATCGTAATATGCATATCCTTTCAGCTCGTTCTCTCCAACTTCGATGCTTATGGGCATCACAAACAGCGGTTCTTTTTCGTAGAGCTTCAAGTGTTCAGGGTCATCGATGCGGCTATGGATGGCAGATACCGCTTCTTTGACATTTTTGAGAGTGCTTGTTGGTGGAATGATGAAGGATAGATCCGAAGACACCATCTCGTCGATGTTGTCCGTTGAGAAGAAACCTCTATCCATGATTAGAGCATATTTTCTGACACCCTGTGCCTCTATTTTCCGGACAGTATTCTTAAGCGTAGATACATCGGCGATGCTCCCTGGATAGAGATCGTACATTACCGGTATGCCTAGATCTTTATCCACAATGAGAGATAAGTTGATCTGTGGCAGATCGAGACCATCGCGATTGTAACCATATTCCAGGAGGCTGATGTTCTGCGAATAAGACGACAAGGAGGTTATGTCATAGACCAGCGTGCTGCATGTTGATATCTGCTGAATGAGCTGACGAGAGAATTCCAGATTTGCAGTGCTTTCGCCGATATGGCTTAGCATTCGAGAAAGGCTCTGGGAAGACAAAGGTAGATCAGGATGTTCTTCTGAGAGTATCGTGCCTTCATGCCAACTCTGGATATGGGTCAGGGCTCGGGGACGTGTTGCGTAATTCATTGCCAGAGTCAGAATTGGCCAAACATTTTTCTTGGGCAGAACGCTGGAAAGAATCTTATCCAGCTCAAGGTCTGCTGTTATCATTTTTAACGGAACAAATTCGCCATGCGACAGAACTTTCTTCGGTATTTGGTCTTGAGAGCGAACCTTGACAGGAACTCCATTTACGTTTTTTCCGAGGTACTTGCTCTTCTGGCGAATTTGCTTCTTTTCTTTATCGTAATATGGTGTAATCTCATATATGTATTCCTGGCCATTTATATTTTTAATCCTTGTAAACGATTTCATATGCATATTTAGGCACATAATAGTATTTATAGATTTCGGTCATAGATAACGAAAATCATTTTGATATGCCTAATTTATGGGGAGGTCAGGGTAGATCGGATGAAGATTTCTAAAACCTTGTCATACATATTACATTTTAAAAAATAATTAGTAATTGCCACGTTTTCTCTTCAATGCTTATCTCAATATTTGACACAAGATTTAATTACAGTAACTGCAAATCAAGAGACATGGACGCGGTCGTTGATATAGGGGGCAGGCCAGGTTTTAACTGCGGGGGTTTTTGCAGCTTCTGTTATTTTAAAGGAGTGAAAACGGTTGAGCCGCTTGGATGTAAGCATTGCCCACCCCATAAAAAAGGATGCGATTACTGTTCCAGAGCAGTAGTTGAGATCCAGCCAGGCTTCAAGTCCCTGGATCAGTTGGTATTTGAAGCCTCCCAGCAATGCATATTATCAAGGCCGGATTCCATAACCATAAAAGGGAACGGTGATGCCAGCTTTCATCCAGATTTGCTTAAACTGGTTCAAACCCTTAGCAACGGCGTTGTCCCCATCCGCCTGGATTACACCAGCGGAAAGGGCTTTTTTAAAGGAGATGAAGCCGGTCCCCTGATCGAAGCCGGATTGCGAAGGATAAGCTTCTCCGTCTTCTCAACTGACCCTGAGCTTCGGCGAAGGTACGTGAACGACAAACATCCAGAGGCTGCGCTCTCAAACCTCAGAACCTTTTGCGAAAGATGCGATCTATATGCCATGATCGTCCTCATACCGGGCATAAACGATGGCTGCCAGCTGGAGAAGACCTGCAATGACCTGGAGGAGATGGGAGCAAAAGGCCTGATGCTCATGTCATTTGCCAACAGCAAAGAGCAAGGGCTCATCTTTGGAAACGAGCCATTAATGCCGGGAATTGTTCCCTATTCCGTGGAGGAGATCCGCAGGATTGCCACTGAAATCAATGAACGGTATGATATGAGGGTTATAGGGACGCCTCTATGGGATCCCCAGACAGGAGCTCCTTTCGCCCTGGCCCATCATAAGAGAGAGCTGAATCGACTGCCGGCCATCGAGAGGAGCGCCACCATCATCACCAGCTCTGTGGCCTATCCATTCCTATCGACCATATTCGAGGAGGTAGGAGAGGATGTGAATGTGGTGGCGGTGAATAAGGAGATAGGAAGCTTAATCACCCGGGAGGATTTCAACTGCCTGGATCTGGAGAACATAAAAGAGAGGGTGCTTATACCGGGAATGGTTCTAGCTCATGACCAGGAGATCAGAAGGGCGCTTCGCCGTGATGGAGTGCGCCGGCTGGTCTTCAGAGGCCCTGATGCCCTAACAGTCGAAACCGAGAGAAGCATCTACATGACCACCGAGGAGGTTATTGCCAGAGAATTGGAGGCATTCTCTGGATTGATATGCCAGATCAATGAGCTGGGCGGGGAAGAGACAAAATCCGCCACGGTCCAGAAGGATCGTGATAATTGTAGCTGTAAGAGAATGGACAGATCTCACTATGACGATTAATTTTATCTCACATCCCTGCCAGTGCCAGCAAGAGGTGACTTCGATTGAGCGAGATGAGAGAACTGGTGATAAATAAGGACGATTATTTGAAATTTCTGGCGGACCGCCTGCGGCTTAAGGGCACCTGCCAGAGGGAGATTGAGAATGTGAGCTTCCCCTTCCTCTTCACCTCAGGAAGCGAGATGCTGCGCACTTATATTCTGGGAGAGTCTGAGTTCACCTCCACCCTGCCAGACAGGTACAGGCTTCCGGACAGAGGATTCATCTGGTTCCTATTCTCACAATCTGTAAAAGAGATTCAGGTAATGCCCGAGAGGATGACAATAAAATATGAACTAAAAGACGAATACCGCAAGCCTTTCAAGCAGTTTTATCTCTAGCGACCTTTGCCCTGGCCGGTCACTGGTCTGAGTTGGTCCGGATAAGGTACAGGTCATGCCGTTTCATCCTTTTCCGCCTTGATCTTGCGGCCCCAGGATCCTGTCAGACGGCCTCTCTGTGCCAGGCTGCCCAGGAGCGCCTCAGCATCGCTGGATAGGGGCGCGGGCTTCTTATCCCAGAGGGGGGTTCCGGGCAGGGGCGTAAACCGGTGCGCCCTCACCTTTCCTCCCTTTCCCTCAATCCATCTGGCCAGGTCCAGGGTCATCTGCTGATCCTCTGCTGACTCCATGGGCAGGCCGAATATCAGATCCACCTGGGGGACGAGGCCATGATCCAGGATATGCTCGCAGGCAGACTCTATCTCCTGCCGGCCGTGCCCCCGTCTTATGCTCTTCAGGACCGACGGGCTGCCGGACTGGCCTCCCAGGCTGATCGTTTTATTGGCGCAGTGTTGGGTTATGATCTCCAAAGCCTCGTCAGTTACGAAATCGGGCCTGACCTCGGAGGGAAAGGTGCCGAAGTAGATGGGCTTCTTCTGCTCGGACAGCTCTTCCAGCAGAGCTCTAACCTTCTCCAGCCGCGGACGCCTGCCATCGGAGCCATAGGCAAGGGAGTTGGGGGAGGTGAAACGGATGTCTTTATGGCGGCGGGCAAACCTGGAGATGACTGAGATTGAGCGGTGGCGCATGCAGCGCCCGAAAAGGCGGGGGGTCTGGCAGTAGGTGCAGCCCCAGGGGCAGCCGCGGGAGATCTCGATGGGGGCGAGGATCGTGGTAAAAGGAGGATAGAGGTCCAGGTTCACCGGGGCACGCTTTTCCGTAAGACAGATCAGACCTTGGGACTTGTAGGCGATGCCCTTCACCGTCCCCGGATCCCGGCCATCGGTTATCGCCCTGATCAGCTCGGGCAGGGTTTCCTCACCCTCGCCCACCACCACGAAGTCGAAGTGCTCCAGGACCTCCTCCGGCACGGCGGATGGATGGGGGCCGCCGGCGACAAAGACGGCATCCAGCTTTGCCTTCCTTGCCGTATCGACCTCTTGATAGACCTCCCCGGCCTGAGGGGTGGCAAAGCTGTAGAGCATGATTCCCGCCCTGGGCCCCGGAGCCAGAGAGGCATCTACCAGGGGCATGAGGGCAGCGATGCTATAGGAGTTCTTGCTATTGGAGCGAAACCATATCTTCACGGATTCTCTTTGAGCTTCAGCTGCACCTCCAGCTCTCTATTAGCTGGATCATGCTTGTACTGTATCTCCGCCTTGAGGGGCTCAGCGGGATTCACTCCCAGGGCCCATTCTTCGAAAGAGACCTCAATTCGCCCTCGGGCCTCTACTTCATCCGCCAGGCCCCGCAGCATGTCAGCCATCTCTGCAGCAGTCATATAGATCTCCTGCTCGAACTTCACTCCCTCGGCGGGGCTTCCCGCAGTCTTTCCCGGTCTTCCTCTTATCTTTGCCATTTGCGATCACCGTTTCGAATTTAAGGGCGGTTCCATAAAACATTTTCCGCATTAGCGAGCACTCCAAATCTCGGGGCACCATGAGCTATCTAAATCGCGATCAAATCCTCAATCATCCTCCAGGAATCCTCCCCGAAAGAGAGGAACCATCCGGAAGGCCACTGCATCCACCAGGCCCCTGTCCGTCAGCTTCAGCTCCGGGATCACTGGCAGTGACAGAAATGAGAGGGTCATGAAAGGATCCTCCAGCGCGCATCCGAGCTTATGAGCAGCATCGATGCAGTCACTGATTCCCTCTGCCACCTCTTGCATATGACTCTCCGAGAGCAGGCCTGCCACGGGCAGAGGCAAGCTGGCCAGGACTTCACCATCCTCCACCGCCACCAGCCCGCCATCCATCTCCGTGACTGCTGAGACTGCTGCCAGCATCTCCTCGTCCCGGGTCCCGACCACAACGATGTTATGGGAGTCATGGGCGACGGATGTGGCCAGAGCGCCCCTCTCCAGACGGAAGCCCTGCACCAGACCCAGGCCTACATTGCCTGTGGCATGATGCCTCTCGATCACCGCCATCTTAAGGATATCCTGATCGGTGTCCGATACCACTGCACCCTCCTGGATCAGGGGAAAGAGGGGCAGAGATCTGGTGATGATCTGGCCGGGGACGATGCCAATTGTTCGGGCAGGCCCCTTCTGTGCTGCAATCTCAAACGACCGGCGGCCGAGAGGAGCGAGATGGATCGATTTATGCATTGCCTTGACCGATCTTTTCATGGGAGCGAGGAAATCTCCATCCCTGGCCACCAGCCTGCCGTCCTTGAAGACATGAGTAACCCGCGGCTCATCCAGACCGTCCAGGACGGCGATGTCTGCCCGGTAGCCGGGTGCTATTGCCCCCAGGTCGGCCAGGCCGAAGTAGCGGGCAGCATTGAGCGAGGAGATCTGCAGGGCAACTATGGGGTCCAGACCCTCCTTTATCGCTTTTCTCAGCATGAAGTCGATATGCCCTTCCCGGAGGATATCTGCCGGGTGACGGTCGTCTGAGACGAATAAAAACTGTCGAGAATTTTTCAGCGTGACCTGCGGCAGAAGATCCGTGAGATTCCGGGCCGCGCTTCCCTCCCGCAGCATGATGAACATCCCGGAAAACAGCTTCTCCGCTGCCTCGGCCAGTGTGGTGCACTCGTGATCGGAGCGGATTCCGGCGCAGATATAGGCAGACAGGTCCGGGCCGGAGAGGCCGGGGGCATGGCCGTCCTTAAGCCGTCCCCCTGCCAGCTGGATCTTTTTCATGATCTGCGGGTCCCGGAAGATGACGCCAGGACAGTTCATTACCTCGGCCAGGCCTATGACCCCCTCCTCTTCCAAGAGACCTGCAATAGCATCCGGGCCCAGAGCAGCCCCTGCAGTCTCCATGTCGGTGGCCGGGACACAGGAGGGAAGCATGATGAAGACGTTCAGGGGAACCTTTCTCGATGACTGCAGGATATAGCGAACCCCTTCCTCGCCCCAGACGTTGGCGATCTCATGCGGATCGGCGACCACGGTAGTGGTGCCTTGAGGAACCACCGCTCGCGCGTACTCTGGAACTGTGACCATGCTGCTTTCGATATGGACATGGCCATCGATAAATCCCGGTGCCAGGATCTGGTCCTCCAGGGGGACGATCTGGCGAGCACTGCTGCATTCAAAGCCCACGATCCTGCCCTTGTGTATGGCAACGTCCGATCTGCGAACCTCGCCCGATATGAGATTGGCTACGGATCCCCCAAGGAGAAGAAGATCCACCTCGATCTCACACCTGGCGGCAGCTATCAACTCCTCATATTCTTCCATCTGGCCCATGATAATCAATTACAGTCGGTCCTATTTAAATACAATATTTGAATGATCCGGATCACCTCTTGTCCAGCGAGATGAAGGGAGCTTCCCCTTGTTTGAATAAAAAAATCCTCATCGACACCAGATAAATTTAAATCGAGAAGCATAGATAAACTAAACTGTGCGTGAATTCAAGGATATAATTCTGAAGGTGGCCAAAGCCTATCCCAATGACTCCGCCCGGGGGATCGCCCGCCTGGACCCCAATGCCCTTTTAACCCTCAGGCTCAGTCCGGGCGACATCATCGAGATTGAGGGGAAGAGGCTTACCGCAGCCAAGGTCTGGCGCGCCGACCGGCAGGACTGGTCTCAGGATTATATAAGGATCGACGGCTTCATCCGCCAGAACGCCGGCGTTGGCATCGGAGACAAGGTGAAGATCCGCAAGGCCAAGTTCGCCGAGGCGCAGAGGATCGTCCTCGCTCCTCCTTCCGGATCGCATATGCACTATGGGGATGAGGCAGCGGATATGATCCGCCGCCAGACGCTCAAGCGGCCGGTGGTGGCGGGAGATATACTTCCCATCATGAGCTCCGGCACCCATCCCTTTGTAGGCCGGATGGAACCAGTGCCTTTAGTGGTAACAGAGACTCATCCCGATGATGTAGTGGTGGTCTGCGAGAGGACGGAGATCGTTCTCCTGGAGAAGCCGGCCAAGAGCGTCAAATCGGTCAAAGCCACGGGAATCACCTATGAGAATGTGGGCGGCCTGCGTTCAGAGGTGCAGCGGGTAAGAGAGATGATCGAGCTGCCCATGAAGCATCCTGAGATCTTCCAGAAGCTTGGCATTGAACCACCCAAGGGGGTTCTTCTCTATGGCCCGCCGGGCACGGGAAAGACCCTCATCGCCAAAGCAGTGGCCAACGAGAGCGGAGCCAACTTCATATCCATCGCCGGGCCGGAGATCATGTCCAAATACTATGGAGAGAGCGAGCAGAGGCTGAGAGAGATCTTCGAGGAGGCGCAAAAGTCCGCTCCATCCATCATATTCATCGATGAGATCGACTCCATTGCCCCTAAGCGGGGTGAGGTCACAGGGGAGGTGGAGAGAAGGGTGGTGGCCCAGCTCCTGGCCATGATGGACGGCCTGAAAGAGAGGGGCCAGGTGGTGGTGATCGGAGCCACCAACCGGGAAGAGGCCATCGATCCCGCTCTGCGCCGGCCGGGCAGGTTCGACAG
Source organism: Methanosaeta sp. UBA533 (assembly GCA_002498745.1). GTDB lineage: Archaea > Halobacteriota > Methanosarcinia > Methanotrichales > Methanotrichaceae > Methanothrix. The sequence goes on from DAIO01000110.1 coordinate 9,003, forward strand.
GGAGATCGAGGTCGGGGTTCCGGACAGGGCAGGCAGAGTCGAGATCCTGCAGATTCATATGCACAGCATGCCCGTGGCGGATGATGTGAACCTGGAGGGGTTGGCGGACCGGATGCATGGTTTCGTCGGGGCAGATGTTAACGCCCTGTGCAAAGAGGCGGCCATGAAAGCCCTGCGCCGCTATCTGCCCGATCTCACCTCTGAGGACGAGATACCCCAGGAGATCATCGATCAGATGCAGGTCATGGGCGCGGACTTCGAGGAGGCTCTCAAGGAGATCGAGCCCTCGGCCATGAGAGAGGTTCTGGTGGAGGTGCCCCGGGTCAACTGGACCGACATGGGTGGATTGGGGGCTCTAAAGCAGGAACTGATAGAGTCCATAGAGTGGCCCATCAAGCAGCCGGAGAAGTTCCAGAAGATGGGCATAAGGCCCCCAAAGGGAATTCTGCTCTACGGCCCGCCGGGCACAGGAAAGACCATGATCGCTCAGGCGGTGGCCAATGAGACTAACGCCAACTTCATAAGCATCCGGGGGCCGCAGATGCTCTCCAAATGGGTGGGCGAGTCGGAGAAGGCGATCAGAGAGATATTCCGCAAGGCAAGGCAGGTCTCGCCAGCAATCATATTCTTCGATGAGCTGGACTCCATCGCCCCCATGAGGGGAATGGACGAGGGGGGCAGAGTGATGGAGAGGGTGGTAAACCAGCTTCTGGCAGAGCTTGACGGCCTGGAGGCCTTGAAGGATGTGGTGGTGATCGCCGCCACCAACCGGCCGGATATCCTCGACCCGGCGCTGCTTAGATCGGGAAGGTTCGACCGAATGCTCCTGGTAGGGCCGCCTGACCGGCAGGGGAGGCATGAGATCCTCAAGATCCACGCCTCCAGGACGCCCAAAGGAGAGGATGTGAGCCTGGAGGAGCTGGCGGAATTGACCGATGGCTATGTGGGCTCAGATCTGGACAACCTCTGCCGGGAGGCGGCCATGCTTGCTATGCGAGAAGGGCTGGACCGGGTGGAGATGAGACACTACCGGGAGGCTTTGAAGAAGGTGAGGCCGAGCGTGGAGGAGCATATGCTCAGCTACTATGAGCGCATAGGCGAGAGGTTTAAGGGCGGAATTAAGGTTGAGCCGGCTTCGCTCGCTGGCTACCGGTAGCCTGGCGGAATAGAATGATGGCTTGAATCTGTGCATGATGCTTGAATTGATGCTCAAGTCTTGACAATTAAATTGTAGAGGAGGGTTTTAGGGGCATGGGAAAGGTGTTCGCAGGAAGCATTGGAGATAAAGAGATCGTAAACATCGATGGCACAGTCCTGGGAGATCTGGAGAATATTATCTACGAGGTCATGACCGGCAAGCTGGTGGACCTGGTGGTAAAGCCAAACTCGGGCCTTGATCGCAGCAAGTACCGAGAGGACGGCAAGTTTGTGCTGATACCATTCAGCTCGGTGGTGGCGGTCAAGGACTACATCGTTGTGGATGAGAGCAGGGCCATGAAAAAGTAAAAGGCTGGAGCTCGATTCTTTTTCTTAAATTCTTCAGCGCCACTCTCTGCTATCCGGAAGGCTTATTTCTTCTCAAGTCCCCCATTTTTCGATGATGCGACTTAGATCTTATTTGGCCATCGGCATACTTGTGCTCGCCGTGGTCCAGGCAGGCTGCCTTGGCGAAGAGGATGAAGGTTCTAAGGTCCTTTTGGAGACCAGCATGGGCAACATCACAATTCAGCTCTACAGCGATATGCCCATCACCACAGGCAACTTCTTGAGTCTGGTCGAGAAGGGCTTTTACGATGGGGTGATCTTCCACCGGATCATTGACGGCTTCATGATCCAGGGCGGAGACCCCGAGGGAACGGGCATGGGTGGACCGGGCTACACCATTGAAGACGAGTTCACCGATAATAATCGAAACGATCGGGGGACCATTGCCATGGCCAATGCCGGGCCCAACACCGGGGGTAGCCAGTTCTTCATCAACCTGGTGGACAACAGCTTCCTGGATGACATGCATCCCGCCTTCGGCAGGGTGATCGAGGGAATGGATGTGGTGGACGGGATTGGAAAGGTCAAGACGGACAGCAACGACCGGCCCCTGGAGGAAGTTGTGATCGTTCGGGCCAGTGTGATTGTTTAAATTTGGAGATGATTTGACAATGGCAACAGAGAGCAATGAGGCAGGATATCGGGTTCTGCTCGCAACCAGCATGGGCGACATCACAATTCAGCTCTACAGCGATATGCCCATCACCGCAGGCAACTTCAAGAAGCTGGTCGAGAAGGGTTTTTATGATGGTGTGATCTTTCATCGGATCATAGACGGCTTCATGATCCAGGGCGGGGATCCCACCGGAACGGGCAGGGGAGGGCCGGGCTATGCCATCAAGGACGAGTTCACCCCAAATAGCAAAAACGACCGGGGGACCATAAGCATGGCCAATGCTGGCCCCAACACCGGGGGCAGCCAGTTCTTCATCAACCTGGTGGACAACAACTTCCTGGATGGCAAGCATCCCGCCTTCGGCAAGGTGATCGGGGGAATGGATGTGGTGGATAAGATCGGCAAGGTCAAGACCGGTGCCATGGACCGGCCGGCAAAAGAGGTCAAGATCCTGAGCGCGAAAGTGGTCGCCTGATCTTTATTTTTTCGATATATTGCATCAAAAGCCTTTTAAGCTGCTATGCACAAGGCTCAAGCTCTGCACCATATGTGGGTGGTGATTTTGGCAGGGCGTGGCTGGGCAACATTGACCAATTAAGTGCTCAACCTGCGCAGAGCACATATAGCGACCTGTGGAATTGGGGCGGCGGCCCGAAAGGAAGCATGGCGGTCAATGGCTACCTGGTACCGGATCTGCGCTATATCTGGAAGTCAGAAAACGGCACAGGCTATTGGGCGGGATGGAAGTATCCATACGCAAGCGGATGGTATCCTGTATACACTTATCCTTACTCGTTTGGCAGCATCTACCCCAGCAGCTACTACTATCCACCAGACTACCTCTCCAGTGGATATTTGGCTCGCAGACTATATTGAGAGGAGAATTATCATGGTCAATTGAGCTCTTAAGCATAACCGAAGAGGACGAGCCGGATGTGCTCAAGAGCGAGGCATTCATCATGGGCGATCATAATTCCGCCGTGGGATCTATATTGCAGCATCCGTCCTCCCAGGATGATGATACCACCCTGGAAGCGGATGAGACACAGGTTGTGCTGTATGGGTGAACCTCCAATTCAAGAGCTGGCCGGGCCGGTATGTCTAATATGCCGATATTTCTGCCTCAATATCTATCCTTCCAGCTCAAGCTGTGCCTGGACCGGCAGGCGAATATATCCTGCATCATAGCCCACCTTAGCCAGCGGCAGCGCAGATCAGGAGGGTGCCGGATATAATCCCTACCAGGAGGAAGGCGGAGAATGCCACCGACTCCTTCCAAACGCCTCCAAAGGACTAGACTCCGGGAAAGGGTAAAGCCTCGACCACACCCTGCCAGCTGAAAGGAATCGACCAGGCCCGCGGCCTTCATCATGGTGCAGTTGGCCTGCCAGCTGATGGCGTAAAAATCCCCAGGATGACCGAACGCGAGCTTGATCTTGCCAGATGGATCTCCGGAACAATAGGCCACTTGCACACTCGATGTCGGTTGTGGCTGAGCAGAGCTGCGCATATTTTCTGGCAATTTACCTTTTTGTCCAATAATCCATTTTCCTTTTTTGGTTAATTTATCATTTAATAATATGCCAATTTTTTCATTTTTTGTGAGGAAAATTTTGCTTAAAAGGCAGTTTATATCTATATTTTTCACTATTTGACCGCAGCATTTATAGTGCAAGATGTGCCAGGGCAAGATGAGGAATAGAACGGAGGTGATGATGCATGGATATTATGTCCCAAATATATGCGATAATTCTCTTTGGAGCAATGGTGGTTTTATTGCCCTGGGGATTGAATAAATGGTCTGACACCCGCGCCGGCGTAAGGTAAGGATTTGAATTCCATCCGATGAAGCCGGCAAGATGACGCTGACCACGACATATCGGTGTGCTGTGCTTTGTCATCAAGATGGGCAAAGGCCCTTTTCAGCGGCAGTGGGGGGCGCCGGTGCAGGAGGATTTGGGATCGACCTGCAACCGGTGCCTGGCCGGCCCTGCCCGCAGATGAAGCTGCTGGGAAAGAATGAATGAGTCTTCTTGATAGAACGTTTCTCGGCTTCTCAACATTATCCACTGTGCCAATGATATTGTAGCTTGATACCCTGTCGATGAAGTATCAGGAATAGTTATTAAGTATCAGGTTTAATAGGTTCAGAAGATGCCGGTGGGATATTGAACTCAGAATCAATTACGATAGGCAGAGAGAAAGCAACCGTCCCTGAGAGAATTCCCCCCGTTTCAAGCAAACCCCTGACCAGGTATTTGGAGCTGGAGTTATTGCTTCATAATTTTTTTGAGAGTACAGGCTATTGCAAAGAGAACTACGGCATTACCTGTAATGGCTGCTGCAATGAAAATGTGGTTGAATATCCAAAAATCATCACCGGCTGCAGCGAGCTGGATGAGGAGAGAATAAGGATTTATGGCGTTGGTAACTTAAAAGGAGGATGCCCTTATTCCAGCGACAAAGGCTGCATTCTCAAAACGCATAAGACGCCAAAATGCATAGCTTACATCTGCCCTCAATTCACAAGAGCACTAAAAGAGCAGGGTATAGATTATGATTGGTTTGAGACTCATGCACTGCTCATCAGCATTCTCAATGAAGCCAAATTCGACTGGTGGAGTGGTTCCAAAATTGAATCTTATCGCATCAATGATGAAGAATTCTCAGAGATTAAAAGACAAATTAGAGAATCGTTAAAGATATAGCTGCAGAAGACCCCAAACACGAACAAATGGTCTATTGTTGTAGTTCCACCGATACCTATCTTATGCTTTTGTATTGATCAGAAAGCGAAGGGGGGCGGCGTGAAGCTGCCCGTCCCTCTATTTCCAAAGCTTCTTCCATTGGTCTTCGGTTAAGGAATTAGTAACAAATCTGAGAGTTTAATAAGCATAAATTGGGTATTTATCTAAATTTATCATAACCCCAATTCGGCAGCGGTGATCTCGGGACATGATAGATTCTGCAGATTTAAAGCCTATACTTTTGGCGGAGAGATGCGATTCTGCTCCTAGCCGAAGACGCATGAAGCTTCTTCCGTTTATTATCCACCACCATTTCTAAACCCATTTCCATTATGATAACCAACCTCAATCTCTCTATTAAAATGAGAGCCCCATCAGTATTATCTATATTGCTCAATATCTCTAAAATCTCTTTCTGTACATTCAAACTGCCAAAACTAGAAGCCTTGTACAGATGGAATTTCAGTTCTGCAGTTACTATAGGTTCTTGCTCATAAAGCAATAGCTCCTCCAATAATTCCAGATAAGCATCATTGCGCGCATGAATCCCACCTATTTCTGCCTGTCTGGCAAACTCCTTCTTCTGTTGATGATTACCTATTGCATAAGCAATTAAACCACCAGCCAATACCGCAGCGAACTGGATTAAACCCGTCATCCATGGATCGTCGGTTTGCACTATCACGGCAGAGCTATTGATAGGAATGGGAATAGGAACCATAAATTGATAGCACCTGTCACACAGCTTGTCTAATCTCCAGGACGACCACCAGTGTTTAGCTCTGAACTCTTCCTCTGATAGCCCTAATAATTAGCCTTAGACTATATCTAATTTGTCTATCTTGCTTGTCTATCCAACTGCCTTCAACGGTCTCTGTACAGGTCCAATGTACTCATCGCGGCGGAAGATCGGGCTTTATAGACATTAATTCACTTGATCAAATGAAAAATAAACGTCAGGAGGATATTTGTACCCCCCAGACTTGAAGAGCTTCATTGTAGTGAACCCCAGATAGCAGGTGGGTAGTTAAGCAACGATATTAAAGGAAAGCCCAGCGTCTCTATTGTCAGGAATGCAAATGAAGGCATCTCAAAGGAGAAAAATACGCCTCTTTATGGATTGGTAGTGATTAGGTGCGGGGAATGGGATTCGAACCACGAACACCTTCGTGACGGGACCCTGAATCCCACGTTCGCGCGGACCTTCGGTCCACGCTCACTAGATAGCGATTTTTTGACATCGGACCATAAATTGCGCTTGGATGCACCAAATTGCTGCCTTGAGAGGTAAAAAAAATGTCAAGGCAGAGGATAAAAACCGCATGGAAGATTCCAAATGATGATGCGAAGCTTAAAAAGTACGCAAGATACCTTCGCGACAAGGGCATCAGAACATCAACGCTGGATAGCTATGTTTTTCGGGTAGGTAGATATCTTGAGTTCTGCGATCAAGAACAACCCTCCCAGGAAACCGGCCAGAAGTTTCGCGATCATCTAATGGATAATGACTGATAATTAAAAAAATGTTAGTCAAAGTGAAACCCACATGATCACATTGCTCATGCAAGAAAGATGAAAAATGGATATATTCGCTAAGCCATTAATTGCTTGATATGGGCGGTGAAGGCAGTCCGCCGTTTAGGGGCGTAGACCTCGTTAGTGAAACTAGCCAAATCCCGCGGATGCAAGAATGCGTCAGTAGAACGCGAATGCGAATGAGCACCCTTTGAGGATTAAGTTATCCGCCCATATCAGGACGGGAACAATCATGGAACTGCAGAGGAATAAAGTTTGTGGAATTGACGTGCACAAACGGTTTCTGATAGCAACAATCCTTTGCCGAGACGGGAAGAAGGATACTCAACGCTTTAGCGTTACCCTGGAAGATCTCTTAAAATTTAGAGATTGGGTTATCGAAAATGGATGTGAACAGGTTGCCATAGAATCAACTGGAATCTATTGGCATCCTGTTCACTCTGTTCTTGAGGGAAAGATCGACTTGATTGTGGCGAATTCCTACAAAATTAAACACACGCCAGGAAGAAAGACTGATGTCAGCGATTCCGAATGGATTGCTGAACTTTGTCTCAACGGCATGATTGAGCCTTCCAGGATT
>DAIO01000136.1:0-8180 GCA_002498745.1 Methanosaeta sp. UBA533
CCCTCAGAAGTCCCTGGTTGAAAAGAATACCTGATGATATGAATAATTCAGGTCTTTCAATAACGAAATTTATATGGTATTTGCTTAGGCAAGATGCATTGGATGAACCAACAAAAAAAGGGCAATTCAGGAAAGCCGCCCTGAATAAGATTGGAGGAGCCAACGACAGACTGGCAAATCTAGATTACCTTCTAGCAGGCGGGTTGTTAGATATTGGTTCAATTGAGGTTTGAACTAATATCTATCTATCCCTACAGGATAAATATTTTCAAAATATTGGACTATATTATATAATCTTTATCTCAAAGTAATCAATATCATTATTTCGCGTAAATTCTCACGTGATTAATGCAAAACTTGAGCTTTTAAGGAAGATGATGAAACTTCGCCATTTTTTTATACCCCGCGAAGCAGTAGGTACCTCACTTCTTTCGCTTTGGAAGCGAGATACTCTAAGAATCGTTAGCGGGCGATTGGGTTGCCACGTGGTTATGGGGACAGGGCTCTTAGGCCCGTCTGGCACTGGCTGCCTGTCTCCAGATCTCATCATAATTATCCAGGGAATCTATCTGGTCATGTATATCGATGCGACGCTGAACCTCAGCCGCGCGCAGCTTATGCTCCATAAAAAGCCGCATCAACTCACGGCACTCATCTCGGAGGCTCTCTGCCTCCTGCCAGAAGCTCTCCGCCAGCTCAGCATTCACTGATCTCGTCTCCACGGACTTCCGGCGCAGCTCGATCTCCTTCTGATTGAGGGCTTCGCTCTTCTCCCTCTCTTCCCTGGCCAGAGCCTGGAGCTCTGCTACCTCTTGAGCCATATCCTCTATGCTTCTGGCCACCAGATCCTTCTCTGAGAACATATCAAGCCTCCAGCATCTTCAAAAACAACTGGTGAAATCTCATATCATCCGTCAGCTCGGGATGAAAGGCAAGGCCGAGCAGGTTCTTCTCCCGGACTGCGACCGCCAAATCACCAACCTTCGCCAGTACCTGCACATCTCGTCCCACCTCGGATACCGCAGGAGCGCGGATGAAGACTGCTCTATAAGGACGGTCCATACCCTCTACATCCAGGTCCGCCTCAAAAGACTCCCTCTGAGGGCCGAAAGCATTCCGGCTGATCTTGATATCCATCAAGCCCAGGGGCTGAACATGATTGTCGCCCTCTATCTCTCTGGAGATCAGCACCAGACCGGCGCAGGTGGCAAGGATCGGCATTCCCGTCGTCGCTGCTGCCACCAGCTCGCCGGCCAGGCCGGAGCTATTCAACTGTCGGACGATGGTTGTGCTCTCTCCACCAGGCAGAACCAGGGCGGAGCAGGACGCGATCTGGCCGGGCTTTCTGACCACCAGGACATCTAAGCCCCCGGGAATCCTCTGCAGAGCATCGACGTGCTCCGAGACGTCGCCCTGCAGGGCCAGCACTCCTATTTTATGCACCTACCAGCCTCTCGTCTGCAGGGCTTCGGCTTCGGGAATGCTCGCTGCATCCAGCCCCTTCATGGCCGCCCCCAGACCCTTTGAGACCTTGGCCAGATGAGCAGGATCATCATAGTGATGCACCGCCTCCACTATCGCTCTGGCCATCGCCTCCGGGCTCTCTGACTTGAATATTCCTGAGCCCACAAAGACCCCATCAGCACCCAGCTGCATCATGAGAGCAGCATCTGCAGGCGTGGCCACCCCACCGGCAGCGAAGTTGACCACCGGCAGACGCTGCATCTGGGCGCACTCCCTGACCAGATCCAGATCGGCCTCGATCTCCCTGGCCACCTTCATCAGCTGAAGATCGTCCATTCCCTTCAGGCTTCTGATCTGGCCCAGGATCATGCGCATATGCAAGACGGCCTGGCTCACATCTCCGGTTCCTGCTTCACCCTTGGTTCTGATCATGGCTGCCCCCTCCTTTATCCGCCGGCAGGCCTCTCCCAGGTTCCGGGCTCCGCAGACGAAAGGAATGGTGAACTTCGTCTTCTCGATATGAAATTCGTCAGCAGGCGTCAAGACCTCGGACTCATCCACCATATCCACGCCCAGTGCTTCCAGTATCTGGGCCTCAACGAAGTGGCCGATCCTGGCCTTTGCCATGACGGGGATGGTCACCGCCTCTATGATCGACTCGATGACCAGGGGATCCGCCATCCTGGCCACTCCACCCATCTTCCTGATGTCAGCGGGAACGGCATGCAAGGCCATTACCGCAACAGCACCTGCTTCTTCCGCTATTATGGCCTGTTCAGGGTTTGTGACATCCATGATCACTCCCCCTTTCTGCATTTTTGCGAAACCGCGTTTGAGCAGTTCCGTACCAAATCGAAGATTTTCAAGTTCCATGAATTGCCCCAAATATTCTTAAGGGGATAGCTAAGCACCGAGAATAAATAAACTTTGCCCCGACGGACTGCGATATCTCTCAAAAAAAATCAGATGAAAAGCCCGAAGGATAGCGACAAAAAAAGGTCATAAAAGATTGGAGAGGGGAGGAAAAGCCCAACCCATTCCCTCTTATGGCATATAGTTTTCGTAGATGTATATATCCTTGTCTCCGCTTCGGTCATCCGTCCAGACGATCCTCCCAGTCCTTATGCGCGGCTCCATCTGATTGCCAGGATCGGTGCAGATGGGCGTCTCCCTTCCAACGTTCTGGTCGTAGACATAAATATCCCATTCTCCACTGCGCTTATCCTGCCAGACTATGACCCCGTTCTCTACGTCGGGATTGATCTGATCGGCTGAATCGGTGGTTATCTGCATCTCCTTGCTTGTATTCAGGTCATAGGCATAGATGTCCCAGTTTCCATTGCGGTTGTCCTGCCAGACCACGGTGCGACCATCCGTCGACGCATTGATCTGGTCGGCAGGATCGGTTACAATCGACACCGGCTGCGTGCCCATGCCCTGCTTCCAGAGGAGGATATCCCAGCTTCCTGCCTTGTTGTTCTGGAAGACCAAATAATCCCCTCCCGCCCGGACATTGATGCCGCTGGGAGGCGATTCAGGAGCTGTCTCCTTCTCGTATAGGGGCCGGGAGTAGACCATCCAGCCGAAGTAGGTCTTTCTCAGATAGGCCAGGTAATCGTCGCTCAGGGAGATGGGGGTGGAATTCTCCAGGCCATAGACCAGCTCAGTTGAGTTGTCTATGGATATGTCAAACGTCCTGATGCACCAGTAGTCCTCAATCTGATATTGGTTGTCTGGATTTCTGGCCACCCAGGCGATGATGCTTCCTCTTATATCCGGATACATGTCTTCGTAGGGACTGGCGGCCAGTGGAAGCTCCAGCTCCTGAGCCAGGCTGTAGACGTAGACATCGGGATCGCCGGTGCGGTTGTCCATCCAGGCCACATAGTAGCCCACCTGATCGTTTCCTCCTACAACCGGGTGGCTCTGATCTCCTGGGACCTTGCTGATAACGCTGGTCTGGCCGGCGGCAACTGCCACTGACCTCGGCTTACCGCTGTGGGTATTGATCCAGACCAGCTTCCTGTCCATGCTCGGTTTGGCCTGGCCTGGACCTGCCTGGACCAGCTCATCCTTCCAGCTGGCCAGGTCCAGCTTCCTAATGGAAGTGTCCTCCCCCGAGCCGTCCACATAGGCGATATAATTGCCCGATACCACGGGGTTGGTCTGCTCTCCCTCCCGTGGATAGGTCTTGCCCCATTTCTTGTCCCAGAAGTAATAAGAGATATCTCCCGTCGTGGCATCCTGCCAGGCAATGGTGTATCCAGAGATATCCGGATAGAGCTGGTCTCCATCTCCAGTGAGCTTGGTCTCGGTTCCATTGACCAGATCCTTCACATAAATATCGAAGTCGCCGTTTCTGCTATCCTGCCAGACCACCAGATCGCCGCTGATGGCTGGATACATCTGCTGCCCGGATCCCTTGTAGATGGGAGTCGTCTTGTCCGTGGACAGCTCCTTCATATATACGTCCCAGTTGCCGCTGGAGTTGTCCTGCCAGACCACCAGGTCGCCGGAGATGGTGGGCCACATCTGGTCACCCTTGCCGGTGGCCACAGGGGACTCGACGCCGGTGGCAATGTTCGTCATATAGATGTCTGAGTCTCCGCTCCGGTAGTCCGAGTAGACCACTATATCCCCCGAGGCCTTGGGATAGAGCTGGTCGTAATCCCCTTTGGTTATGGGCTTTTCCGACCGGGTGAAGAAGTCAAAGCCGTAGATATTCCAGTTGCCCCTCCTGTTATCGCTCCATACCAGCAGGCTGCCGTTGGTGCTTGGATAGTCAGCCTCTAAAAGCAGAAGCGGATCGGAGTTGATGTACCTCATCTTTATCTGAGAATGGCCATCGCTGTTGTCCATCCACACGATCTTGTTATCGCTAATGATCTTGCTTGAATGATAGGGTTTTATCTGATAGGGATCGCCCTTGCCGTCATTAGGGGTCTGCTGGCTGGGAAGAGTGGCAACAGGCACTTCCATCCCCTTTCTCAGGTCAAACAGGTAGATATCCGAATTCCCCTGCCGGACATCGAGCCAGGCCAGGTAGTTGCCATGGACCACGGGATTTCCCTGATTTGCAGTGTCTGTCACCACCGCTCTCTCCGTATTGGTGGCCAGGTCATAGGCAAAGATGTCCCAGTTCTCGTGTCTGCCGTCCGCCCAGACCACAGTGTCGCCCCAGATCCAGGGCTGGGCCTGACGCGCCGGGTCGGTGCAGATGGCAGTCTCCTTCCCGGTGGTGAGGTTGTAGAGATACAGGTCCCATTTGTCCTCACCGCTACGGGAATCGACCCAGACGATTCTGTCTTTATGGATCACCGGGGAGAGCTTCAGGGACTGGGCGGTAGTGATCTGCTTTTCCTGGCCCGTGGCGATATCATAGAGGTAGATCTGCTCCCCACCTGAACGCGCATCGATCCATATTATGTTGTTTCCATCGATCATTCCATAGCGGTGGTCGGACTGGTCAGAAGTTACTTGCTTGGTCGCCTTGGTTGACAGGTTATAGAGGAATATTTGCAGATTTCCCAGGCTCATATCCGTCCAGATCAGATTCTTGTTGCTGATATCAGGGCTGCTGTGATCGAAGCTGTCCTCGGTTATCTGCGTCTCCTTTCCGGTTGTGATGTTGAACAAATAGACATTGAAGTTGCCGTCCCTATTGTCAGTCCAAACGACATTATCTTCGGAGATCGAGGGATTGGTGTGATTGAATGGACCACTGGTTATGGATATATCGGCCAGTATCTCGAAGTCGAACATCTGGATGTCCGGATCGTTGGTTCCTTTCCGGTAATCGGTCCAGACCACTCCACGTTTGCTGATCGCCGGCTCCATCTTGATGCTGCCGGGAGCAAGAGCGGAATCAGCGCTGGTCTCGATATCATAGAAATTGATGTCCGTGTGGTTGTTGAGGTATGCGATATAGCGGCCATAGACCCTGGGATCGGTCTGTATGCCAGATTTATTGATGGTCGTCTCCTTGCCGCTCGACAGATCCTTGAAGACGATATCGGATTCTCCTGTGCGGTTGTCCGCCCAGGCTACGATGTCTTTGCTGACCGAGGGGAACGACTGATCACCAGGACCGGTAGAAACGGCGGATTCTTTGCCAGCGGAGATGTCATACATATAGATATCAAAATCCCCGGAACGCTTATCCATCCATACAATCCGGTCATCGCTGATCTTGGGCCGGATCTGCTCGCCGTTTGCAGAGGATACTGTCACCTCATTTCTGGAGGAGAGGTCGAGAAGATGGATTTGATAGCTGCCTTTGCGGTCGTCCGCCCAAACCACTCTATTGCCGCTGATGTCCGGTTGAGTCTGGTTTCCCTCTGCGGTGGTGACCGCGGACTCGGTTTTGTTGATGACATCATACATATAGATGTCCCCGTTCCCGGAACGCATGTCCTGCCAGACGATGCGTTCACCAGACACGGCGGGACTGATCTGAAAGAAGGGATCTATGCAGACCCATCTCTCCAGGCCGGTCTCCAGGTCGTACATGAATATATCATAGTTTCCGCTCCTGTTGTCCGACCAGGCCACAACGTATTCATCTAATGCAGGCTGCAGCTGCTCTGAGCCCACAGTGATCGCTATGGGACGCTCCTTTCCATAGTCCGCCCCGCTGGCAGCTCCTGCCAAGAGGAGGGCCGCCGTTATGATCAAAAGCCTAATTGCCTTATGCATCTCATCACTCTGTGATCGATCTATGATGTTCTTCCTCGATACTTGTCTGATGGTTTTGGCGAACCACTATAAGGACTTTTCTCGACGTTTGCCGTGATCAATCCAAAAGAATTTGGATGCATTGTCGGCGGCAGCCAAAGGCAATGATACTCTCTTCAGGGACTGGAAGGAACGATCCGGCCCTCTAACGGATCATCGTCCGGCCCAGGCTCACAAGGAATAATGCAAGGAGCAGCCAGCCCAGGATGGATTCCAATGTGGCCAGGTAGCGATAGACTCCTACTGGGTACCATTTAACCTGGGTCTTGGCGGTAAAGACCATAGCGCTGAAATAGAGATTGTCCAGGAAAGTGAGCTCCTCGTTTTGCCCCTGGAGATATTCAGATCCGTTCAGCGGCTCCACCACAATTCCCATTCCCTGCCAGTAGAGAAATGCGAACAGCAGGATGAAAAAACCGCTCAAGAAGACGGTGTATCTGGGTCGAACCCCATAACCGCAGGAGATCCAGGCCAGGCAGTCCAAGAGCTTGGACCAGTTGATCTTTCGGGCCTGTTCTTCCTGGATGGTAAAGCTCTTGGCAGCCTGGCTCGCGCGACGGTAATGGTAATAGCAGTCGTCTGCATCCTCGAACCACTCCAGGTTCCTGTAGTTCCTGGCCAAAGAGAGGTAGGTTTCGCCATCATATCTCAGATGATTGCAGAGAACAGGCCATCTGGCTTCCAGACGGTTGAACTCAGCGTTTTGAAGGGATATTTGACTGCTGATCTGCGCCTTTAAGAGGCGCATCTTATCAATGGTGGCGCCGGCAAAAGAGATGCCTTTCTGGAAGATGGCTGTGGAATAGTCTGCCGTCTTCGCGAATACCGTCCCCTCGAAGAACGCCTCCTCCTGGAAGCGGGCTGAGGCGAAACTGACCATTGCCAGAAAGGTGGCAGTAGGGAAGCTGGCCCTGGCCAGGAATTGAGCGCCATCAAAGCCAGCATCCCCCTGAAATAGCGATCCCTGCCAGGACGATTTGCCCCCGAACTGTGCCCCCTGGAAATCTGCCTGGCTGAAGATTGCCTCGGAGAACTGAACCATTCCATTTAAAGTGGCATCCTTGAAGCATACATCGGCAAACCTGGTGCGAAAGAAGGTAGCATCACCTGATATGCATGTGCCAATGAAGATCGCATTTCCCCGAAATTGGGCGAACTCCATATTGAGGTCCTCTTGAAAGCTGGTAGCTCGAAGGTCGGCGTTTCCGAGGAGCAGGACTCCCTGAAAGCTGGCATAACCGGCGAACTTCGCCCCCTGGAATGAGGCTTCGGCATTGAAATACGAGTTCCAGAAGCTCGTCGATCCCCCAAATGAGGCTGAATTGAAGTTGGCGGTCCCAGAGAACCTGGATCCGGTCCAGTCCGCATCATTCCGAAAGGAGGCCTCCAGGAAGTTGGCACACAGCTCGCTGAAGCTGGCAGAGACGAAGTTGGCAGGGCAACAAAATAGAGCTCTGCCAAAGTTGGCTATGGCAAAGAAGCTCGCCTCCTGGCGGAAGGTCGAGCCGCTGAGGTCAAGAGGCTCGCGGAATATAGAATTGATGAAATTGACCCTTCCTAAAAAATCAGAGTTCGTGATCTCGATGCGAGTGGCCAGGACATGGGCCAGACCCGAAATATCCCGCGACATTTCATTGTGAATGAAGGGCAGATCAAGTCTGGATAGGTCAATATCGCCAGATATTGCCACGTGCTCATAGATGACTGGCTCCCCATGTTCGATCCTCTCCAGGATCTCGCGGGCCTCAATCACGGGGAGATTTGATCCTTCTGTCATGCAGTCGCCTCTCTCAATCCTCTATCTTAATCCTTTTTGAAAGCTACTCCGCCCAAATCAGCAACGACTTTATACTCCTTCCGATAACCCCTAACACGCCGGGAGGAACTTTAGTTGAAGGATTATCTCACGATGGAAGATGTCAAACTCGATAATAAAAGGGTCCTGGTTAGAGTCGACTTCAACTCCCCCATGGACCCGAGCG
>DAIO01000062.1:0-6087 GCA_002498745.1 Methanosaeta sp. UBA533
ACCGGGTGGTTGACCTTGCCAATATCTTCAGAGAGGATATGGCCAGAGGCTCTCTCACTCAGGATCAGGCACTTGCTAATGCGCCCCGACGCGAAAATGGCTACTTCAAGAGCCCAAGGATAGTGTGATTATGCTGTCCGAACTGAAGGCAACCCTACTGGCCGGGTCGGCAGAGGAGTATCTCTCCCGGCTCTATGAGAGGATCGAGAGGGGTAAGCTCAATGCCTTTACCACCCTGGCCAAGGATGAGGCTTTAAAAGAGGCAAAAAGCTTTGATCAAAATCCGGGGAAGGGGCTCCTGGCCGGAGTTCCCATCGCCATCAAGGAGTGCATATCGACCAAGGGAATTGAGAGCAACTGCAGCTCCAGGATTCTGCAGGGATACATCCCGCCATATGATGCCCATGTGATCGAGCGTTTGCGGGCAGAGGGGGCCATAATCATGGGCAAGACCAATATGGATGAGTTCGCTATGGGGACCTCCACTGAGACCAGCGCCTTCGGCCCGACCAGAAACCCCTGGGACATCGATTGCGTTCCGGGCGGCTCCAGCGGGGGAAGCGCTGCTTGCGTTGCTGGTGGCGAGGCTCCCTGCTCCCTGGGCTCGGATACGGGCGGATCGGTGCGCTGTCCGGCGTCTTTCTGCGGCATCGTCGGCCTGAAGCCCACCTACGGCCTGGTATCGCGCTATGGACTGATCGCTTATGCCAACTCCTTGGAGCAGATCGGGCCTCTGACCCGTACGGTAAAGGATACCGCACTCCTCTTAGAGATCATCGCCGGGCATGACTGGCGGGACTCGACCTCAGCGGAGAAGAGCAGCTATCTGCCAGACCTGGACCGGGGGGTTTCTGGCATGAAGATAGGCATACCCAAGGAGTACTTCGGGGAAGGGGTGAATGAAAAAGTAGAGAAGTCGGTCTGGGATGCGATATCCGTCCTGGAGGGACTGGGAGCGAGCTGGCGGGAGGTGAGCCTCCCTCATACCCAGTATGCTCTGGCCGCCTATTATGTGATCGCCATGAGCGAGGCCTCGTCCAATCTGGCCCGCTTTGATGGCCTGCGTTACGGTCTGCGCCAGGCTGGGGAGGACCGGGACTGGCATACCACATTCTCCGAGATTCGCAGCAAGGGCTTCGGTCCTGAGGTGAAAAGGCGAATACTACTGGGGACCTATGCTCTGTCCGCAGGATACTATGGCCGCTACTATCTCAAGGCCTTGAAGGTGAGGACCCTGATCAAAGAGGATTTCTTGGCAGCCTTCAAACAGGTCGATCTCCTCGCCAGCCCGACCATGCCCATTCCCGCTTTCAGGATCGGCGAGCGGATAAACGATCCTCTCTCTCTTTACAAAGCTGACATATTCACCGTGCCCATCAACCTGGCAGGAGTTCCGGCGATATCCCTGCCCTGCGGATTTGCCGGCCAGCTTCCAATCGGCCTGCAGCTCATAGGCCCGCACTTCGGTGAGGCAGCAGTTCTGCAGGCGGCGCAGGCCTTTGAGGGGGCGACGCCGTATCACGAGAGGACTCCAGAGGAGGTGGTCTAGATGGAGGATGTCATCATCGGCCTGGAGATTCACGTTCAGCTCAACCGGCTGGAGTCGAAGATGTTCTGCGGCTGCTCGACCAAATATCATAGCTCCGAGCCCAACAGCCATACCTGTCCGGTCTGCCTGGGCCTGCCCGGCTCATTGCCGGTGATCAACCGCAAAGCAGTGGAGAGCGGCATAAAAGTGGGATTGGCTTTAAACTGCAAGATCGAGGAGGAGACCCTCTTTTACCGCAAGAACTACTACTACCCGGATCTGCCCAAGGGCTTTCAGATCAGCCAGTATGACTTTCCTTTAGCGACAAGTGGCCATATCATGATCCTGGGCGACGACGACCAGGAGAGGAATATCCGCATCAACCGGGCTCATATGGAGGAGGACCCGGGAAGGCTAGTGCATGCCGGTACGATAGACAAGGCGAAGTATACCATGGTGGACTACAACCGCTGCGGCATGCCCTTGCTGGAGGTGGTGACTGAGCCCGATCTGCATTCACCCAAGGAGGCGCGGGCGTTTCTCGATAAGCTGAAGAGCATTCTCGAGTACCTGGATGTATTCGACGGCTCCCTGGAGGGTGCGATGAGGGTGGATGCCAACATCTCTTTGAAGGGCGGGGACCGCTCTGAGGTCAAGAACATCTCCGGGTTTAAGGGAGTGGAGAAGGCCCTCTCCTATGAGATCACCCGCCAGAGGAACCTGGCCCGGCGGAACATCAAGGTGGTGCAGGAGACCAGGCACTTCGATGAGCTGCGCAACATCACCGTCTCCATCCGCAGCAAGGTGGGGGCCCACGACTACCGCTACTTCCCCGAGTGCGATCTGGTGACCCTGCGCATCGCCTCCTGGGTTCCTGCCATAAGGGAGGCTCTGCCTGAGCTGCCGGACTCGAAGAGGGAGAGGTTCGTCCGGCAGTACGGTCTCGCCGACGACCATGCCAAGTCCCTGACCACGGAGATCAGGTTGGCCAACTTCTATGAGTTCGTGGCTGCACGGGTCTCGCCCAGGATGGCCGCTGTCTGGATAGCTGATGTCCTCAAGGGGGAGCTGAACTACCGCGATCTTGGGATAGAGAGCTTCAGCCCGGAGCACATGGTAGAGATTGTGCAGCTGCTGGGGGGGAATATGATTACCGAGCACGGGGCAGTGGAGATCATCCGCGATCTATTGGACAAGAAAGGCAGCTCGCCCGAGGAGATCATCAAATCCTGCTGCCTGGGCCGGGCGGAGGATGATGTGGTGGCACGAGCGGTGGATGAGGCTGTGGCGGAATGCAGCGCGGCCGTTGCGGACTACAAAGCGGGAAGCGAGAGGGCCTTGAACTATATCGTGGGCCAGGTGATGAAAAAGACCAGGGGCAAGGCCAGCCCTGGCGAGGTGCATAACCTGGTCAAGGCTCAGGTGGACAAGCTCTAGGCGATGGCTGGGGAGGAGAAGGGCTTAAATCTATTTCAATTCGATCCAGGATTATTAAGATGCGGCGCTCCAAATCCACAGCCGCATCCCAGCGGATGATTATACCCGTTGCATCCGTACACCACCCCGAATCTCTCTTGGAGTCCGAAGAGGCTTTCTGTTAGATCTGCTTTGTTGATCTGTCCTGCATAAAATTTTGCAATGGCCATGCCCATGTCTCTAGCGATCGTATTATCACTATCTCCAGAGGGAGATACCTCGTATTTTGCGCTCATATAAGGAGCTGCGAATACTGTGCTATTGAGGACGCGCCTTATTTCTCTAAGCTTCTTTCTGGTTAGAGTGCTTTTAGGCACCGTGCAACCTGCAAGTATGGTCGCGGCCAATCTTGGAGGAGTCTTTCGTCCTACATGCTTCCAGAGGTCTCCCCAGTTTACCCGCTTTTTTTTGCCCCCCTCCCTGTATTCAAATAAATCTTGATTGGAATGGGCATTCAGGACTAGAATATCTCCATCCTCCAGGTGGCCGATGGCCTCATTCAGCTCCTTAGAAGAGGATACTTGGTACTCCTCCAGAGTGGTTCCGCTCTTTTGCAGCTCGCCTTTATCGAATACTGGGGCAGCAGCCACTCTTTTTCCCTTACATCGGATGACCACCAGCTTGCGCTGAGAGGTTTTGTTTTTCTTCTTATCCGGACGGACGGATTCAGCGGATTTTGCTTTCTCGGACGACTTTGGCTGTCTGACAGCTGTGGTTTTTTTTGTGGCCATGAGTGTTCTACCTCCGAATAAATTGGTTATTAGCGCAGTCTGTAGATGCTTGATATTGTAGTTAATGGAGGGGATGAGTTAATTACTTATATCCTGGATCGCACATATAGGAACTAAAATGGCAATGCTACTGGGGTTGACATTGAGTGCGGCTGGCCTCTTGCTGCTGAATAGGGTATTTAAGGAGAGCTTCGGGTCACAGAAGGCGGCCGAGGGCGACAAATCCAGGAATCGGGTCATCGAGATCCATGACTATGAAATCCTGGACGACATTCAGAGTCGAGCTTCTGAGGGCTATAAAGTGAAGATAACTTAACTTGAAGCTGTAACTATAATTTCTTATAAAGAATAATAAAATGTTCACACAGATCTCCCAAAAGGGAGAGCATTTTTCTACCATTGTCTCCCTTATGGATTCATGCAGCCCAAGCCCGAGTTCACCAGCATCTCCCCTGGCAATCTGGTAGCGGTCACCGAGATCGACCTGGGAGCCCTATCGGATATATATGATGAGATGGATATATATTTATCAATTTATATGAAAAGCGCCAGCACGGCGGACCTGGACGCCAGCCGCTCCTTTATAGCCTCCCGGTTCAGGGCCATGGAAAAGTCTCTTCCCCCAGAGCTTCGGGAGTCCTTCCGCTCGACCGTCTCTTTGGCCCAGGAGGCAACAGATTCGCCATCCTGGAAGGGGGAGAGATCAAGGGTGATCCTGGCCTCCAGCCCGGAGTCATTCCTCCACGTCTACCGGATGGGACTGGAGACGGAGCCTTTAGTGGTCCTGGACACCTCGCCATTCCTCCTCCCCCTGGCCAGGCTCAGGGACGACTACCAGGACTATGGCCTCCTGTTGCTTGACTCTCAGGAGGCCAAATTGCTTGTCATCCGCTCCCGCATCATGGAGGAGATGAGCCGCTCTTCCATCGACCTTATGAACAAGCATAAGAAAGGCGGCTGGAGCCAGATGCGCTACAACCGCCTGCGAAAGGGGGCCATCAAGTCTTTCCTCACTCAGGTGGCGGAGGACCTCGCTAATCTGGATAACCTGCAGAGCATGAGGGGCTTGGTCCTCGCTGGGCCGGGGGAGGCGAAAGGCCAGCTTATGGAATTGCTCCCCATGCAGGTCAGGGATCGGGTGTTAGGCCTCTTGGATGTTCCCATGGGCACAGTTCCCAGCGAGCTGGTGAAGCTGGGCGATCAGGTAGCCCTGGATCACGAGCGTTCGGTGAGCAAGAAGAGGGCAGAGGAGCTGAAGGCCAATGTGCTCAAAGGCCAGCTCTCCGCCTATGGAATCGATCCGGTCAGAGATGCTCTCACCCAGGGAAGGGTAAATACTTTAGTCATGCTCTCCAACTACGTTGTTCCCGGCTGGATCTGCGAGAAGTGCCAGCACTTCCAGGAGGGAGGTTGGCCCGAGGTCTGCCCCCAGTGCGGCGGCAGGACCTCTCAGGTGAACGTCTTAGAGGAGCTCTATGAGCTGGCCCAGAGGACGGGAGCAGAGGTAGAGTTCGTGGAGGAGGACGAGTTCTTGCAGTCTATTGGCGGCGTGGGGGCTATATTGCGCTACTGAAGGCGAATAATTCAGCGAATAGCTGTTTTTATTCATGCTTTTGGGCATGATCCCCTGCTGGGTGGCGAACCATAAAGAATATAGCGAGTAGCTAATGTCTTGGAGATAACTATATAGATAACAAACTATTTTTTCAAAGGTTCATTGGAGTGATGAACTCATGAGCGATATAAAAATTGTTTTTGACCGCGAATATGCTGCCATTGCCATCCTCTTTTTGATGATGGCGCAGGGATCGCTGGCCGAGGAGGACGACAGCCTGTATCAGACCTCAACCATTGGCGCCCTTATGCAGGGGGTATATGATGGCACAATGACTTTTGGAGAACTTGGCGAGCGCGGCGATTTCGGGCTGGGGACTGTGCAGGCCCTTGATGGTGAGATGGTTGCCGTTGACGGCCGGTTCTACCAGGTGAAATCCGATGGTGTCGCATATAGCTTGAGCGATAGCATGATCACGCCTTTTTCCGTGGTCACATTCTTTGATGCCGAGGAGACGATAAACCTGGGGGGAAGATATAACCTCAGCGAGCTGCAGGGCTATCTGGACAATTCGCTGGGGAGTGATAATCTCTTTTACGCCATCAGGATCGACGGCACATTCGACTATGTCAGGACAAGAAGCGTGCCCGCCCAGGAGAAGCCCTATCCGCCTCTCGAAGAAGCTATTAAAGGGCAGGAGATATTCGAGTTTCACGATGTTGAGGGAACAGTGGTCGGATTCAGATGCCCAGACTATGTCGAAGGGGTGAACGTTCCCGGCTACCACCTGCACTTCA
>DAIO01000047.1:0-3070 GCA_002498745.1 Methanosaeta sp. UBA533
TATCAGGTTCATCCTCAATGAGCTTGGCTATTGTGGATGCGGAGAGCTTGGTGAAGGCTTCTCTGATATTCTCCTCCGGTTCTTCTGCACCTTCATCGGCGATGAAAACTTTGCCCCGGGAGTATTTCCTAGGATCTATGCCCTCACACATGAGCTAACCCATGCGAGTCTTTTAATAAATACCTTTTCTGCCAGATAAGCCAGAAGACATAGGCATCTTGTACATCCCATCAATTTTAAGACCAATAGAATCGTATAATCAGCTCTCGGACCTGTCGTTTTCTGCTCCACTCATAGCCAGGCTGGGCGGGGATGATGCATTGCGGGAGACAATAGAGGCCATAAAAGACGTGGGGCGATGGTGGCCTTAATGGATGATATCGCCATATTTATTGGCCGAGAGAAATATCATTCTTCTTTTTTAAGGTGCCACACCAGTCAGCCCGCTGGAATTTAGCAATCGTTTTGGCGCACTGAAGGCCATAGTCATGCGGCATATCCACGGGTATAAGCTATGTTACCGCTGATCTCATCTGCTATTAAGCATTTATCAAGCGCCTTTTTTCTGAAGCCCCGCGAGTCGGCCCTTCGGGCCTCCCGCGGTTGTGCTCTTAGCGCACTCCAGGCAGTGCGGGCCCCTCTAACCTCGCGTCCGCGGGGGACAATCTATGCTGCTATGCCCTTTATCCTTGAGCGAATTCGAGACGCATCAAGACATAAAGATGCAAAAACTGACCGCCGACATCAGGATTATCCTGAGGAGCAAGTGCATCAATCCTACTTCATTGTGCATCAGAGGATTTATGAGAGGAGATCATCAATACAGCTTTCGAGGTTCGAGGCGTGCAACTAGAATTAGAAGATCCTTATGTGGTGGTCTACAAGCAGATCCATGCCGTGGTTGATGATGATGCTAAAAGGGTGGAGCTTTTGGAGAGGTCCTCCTGCTATGGCGGATCGGCCTGGGCCAGATATCATTACTCCCGCGGTCCCCTGGTCATAAGCTCATGCAACCAGGGTGAATGGTTCCGCTATATGCTCAACCCCGGAAACGTTGACCTGGACCTTGTCTCATCCAAGCGGTCCGCAGGTATTGAATCGGTTAAAGTGTCCGGCTCGGAGGTGGAGGTCACTTACGCCGGTTTGGGCGGCGGCGGCGTGGGGGCCACCCTATCCCGTGCCCGGGCTGAGGATGTGCTGAGATATGATGCTACTGAATGCGGCGGGGGTAGGGTAGCCCGGGGGGCCATAGTCCTGCCCAGAAGGGAGAGGATGATCATCGGGGTTGATGACACCGACTCCAAGACCGTGGGAGCCACCTGGTCTTTGATTCACAACATCGCCCAGAAGGTCGACCGGCCTGAGGCCCGTTATATCTCCCACTCCCTGGTGCAGCTCTTTCCCGTGCCCACCAAGACCCAGAACTGCGTCTCCACGGTGGTGGAGTTCGCCTGCTTGCCGGGAAGAGGAGAGGGCATGCTGGGTGACTTCCGGGCATTGCTGCAGAAATATACCGTATCCGAGCAGACGGGGATGGCCGTGTTCAGGGACTTTGATCCCTCTGAGCTGCTGGCTTTCGGTCTGAGATGCAAGAGGGAGAGGGTGAGTTATGAGGATGCGGTCAAGGTCGCACAGGAGGCGGGAGTGCAGATCATCATGAAAGGTCAGGGCCTGATCGGTGCTATTGCTGCCCTGCCCTTCAATGCCCGGCCGGACGAGTCCATAATCCCCGGAACGGCATGAAGGGGCTGGACGATCTGAAGGGCCTAAACGGCCTCAAGGCCGTCATGCAAGCAGCAGATGATGCAGGAGCCGCATCTCGAACCTATGTGCCCGGCTACCCCATAACCGACCTGGCTGCTGGCCTGAATGCGGAGATCTCCATTAATGAGAAGGTGGCTCTTGAGATCGCCCTGGGGGCTTCAGCCACTGGATTACGGTCTATGGTGGTGGTCAAGCAGGTGGGGATGAACGCTCTGGCCGATCCCCTGGTGATATCCGCCACCCATAACATCGGCTCGGGACTGGTGTTGATCGCTGGGGACGACCTCGGTCCCCGAGGCTCCCAGGTGGAGATGGACAGCCGGTTTTACGGGCCGCTGGCAAAGCTCCCCCTGCTCGATCCGCGAGATCCCGAGAATCTGTACGCCTCGATCCTGGAGGCCTATTCTCTTTCAGAAAGGCTCAGAGTGCCGGTCATCGTCCGCGTCACCGCCCCTCTCCTGGCAGAAGAGTGTCCCCAGATCTCCTCCCGGCCCACTTTCGGGACGGGGCAGCGATTTAGAAGGCTGGACATGGAGCTTACCATGCGGGGCTTGAATCAGAGGCATCATGAAAAAACCATGGCCCGAGCGGCGGAAGCTGCTTTTTCCTCTCCTCTGAACCGGATGAAAGAATGCGCGGGCGGTGTGGGGATCATCGCAAGCGGACGGCCTGCTGTTCTGGCGGAAGGGCTGGAGGTTTCCGGTCTTTATTTGACCTATGTCAACCCACTGCCCTGGGGGCTCATTCGCCAGTTTCTGGATGATCACCAGACCATCCTGGTGGCTGAGGAGCCCGAGCCATTCATCGAATCCATGCTAGG
Source organism: Methanosaeta sp. UBA533 (assembly GCA_002498745.1). Taxonomy (GTDB): domain Archaea; phylum Halobacteriota; class Methanosarcinia; order Methanotrichales; family Methanotrichaceae; genus Methanothrix. The sequence continues at coordinate 2,585 of DAIO01000047.1, forward strand.
CGGATTGGAGAAGGTGAAAGGAAAGCTAACCTGCCACCTGCCACGGGGAGGGCTGAAAAGAGATGATATCATTCAGGCGGTCCAGGCTCTAAAGACTGAAGGGGATGCGCCCTGCAAAGCTGCCTGGGAGTACGAGACCGTGGCTGGACGGGGCCATGCCGGGGTGTGCGACGACTGCCCCTTCGCCTCACTCTTTTATGCCCTGCGGGATCTGGATGTTCCTGTGGCGGGCGATGCCGGCTGCTCCATTCGCGCTAGCCGGTTGCCCTATCAGTCGGTGGATGTGGTATACGGCCTGGGCTCCTCGATTGGAGTGGCTTCGGGCTTTAAGGCCAAGGGGATCGCCCTGGTGGGTGACTACGCCCTGGCCCATTCCGGGCTGCAGGGCCTGATCAATGCCCTTTGGCAAAAGCGGGATCTTCTGGTGGTCGTCTTAAAGAACGATGTGGCAGCTATGACCGGAGGCCAGATGGTACCGGATCTCGC
>DAIO01000116.1:0-5610 GCA_002498745.1 Methanosaeta sp. UBA533
ATCTCTCTTCGCAGGCTGTCCACCCTCATCTGGATGACATCCCGGGCGGAAAGGCTGGCATCCAGCCGAGCTTGAATTCGGTCCATCTCCCGTTCCATCCTGTCGATCGCCCGCTGCATGGTGATGGTCTTCTCAAGAAGCTCTACGCGCACTCCTTTGAGGCCGTGCAGCTCCACTTCGATCTCCGCCTCCCTGGACTTCATCCCATCCAGGTCCAAATTCAGGCTCTGGATCCTGGCCATGGCAGCCTCCTTCTGTTCTACCGCCTCTGCCTTTTCCGATTCCACTAGCTCCTTTTTGGATGAGATCTCCTTTTGCTTCTCAATTATGCCCTCTTCCCGGATCTTGTCTTTGAGGATCTCGGCATCGATCTCTGCTATCCGGTCCTGCAGCCTTCTTATCTCCGATTTGGCCGCGTCTGCCTTGCGATTCAGCTCGGGGATCGCTGAGCCTGAAAGGTCGGCCTCTATCCGGCCGATCGTCTCATTCATGGATGCCAGGGTTGCCTCAGACTGTTGAATCTCCCCCTCCAGAGCCTCCAGCCTTCCCCTATAGCTGAGAAACTCGCTCTCCATCTGCACGAGCCGCTCGCGCTTCTCAGAGATGCTCTTCTCCAGCCGGGGCTTTGATCCCGCCATCTCGTCCGCCTGGAAGGTCTTCTTGGAGATGGACCGGTTCAGCTCATCCACCTCTCTGCTTATGTGGGAGATCTGCTCCTCCATCCGGTCCAATTTCTCCAGAAGCTTCCCGCGCTCGGCATCAGCGCTTGCGATCCTCTCCGATAGCTCCAGGAGCTTCTTTCCCTCCTCTGCCGCGAACTTCATCCTGGTCCTATAGTGGCCCCCGGTCATCGCTCCGGACCTCTCCACCAGATCCCCTTCCAAAGTGACCATCCGGTAGCGGCCCATGAGAGCTCGGGCATGGTTTAAGCTCTCTACCACTAAAGTATCGCGAAATACATACCAGAAGGCTCCCTGGAACTTGGGATCAAAGTCGATCAGGTTGAAGGCATAGTCGACTATCCCCACGTAGTTGGGCTTGACCGAAGGGCTGCCCCGGTCCAGCTTATTCAAGGGGAGAAATGTGGCCCTGCCGATCTGGGACCTTTTCAGATATTCAATGGCCCGGGCGGCATCCTCATCCGTGGCGGCGACAATGCTCTGCATACGCGCTCCTGCAGCCACCTCTAAAGCGACAGAAAAGCGCGACTGAACATTGCCCAGTTCCGCTACAGTGCCATAAAGGCCGGGGAGCATATCTTTCTTGAGAGCAGTGCGGATGGCGTCCACCGCCCGGCTGAATCCGCCTTTGTCCTCTGCCGCCTTTATCCGGCTATCGGTACGGGCGAACTCGCTCTGCAGCTTTTGCATCTCCCTATCTGCCTCGGTAATCTCCCGGCGCAGCCTGAGCCTTGCGCTCTCCAGATCATCCCTATCCCTCTCCAGCTCCATCGCCCTACTGTTGAGCCCGGCCAGCTCCTCTTTCAGCTGTTCGGCCTCATGATCGCTGCCGGCTAGGGCATCCATGGCCTCCTTGATTGCGCCGGAGAGCTCCTCTCTTTCCAGGCCCCCCCTTCTCGTGCCATCCAGCAGACGGCCCCGCTCTCGCAGCAGATCTGCTAGCTTTGCTTTGGCCTCCTCTCGGATCCCCCTCGCCCTCTCAAGCTCCTCTCTGAGGGCGGAGAACTGGGCGTCCTCACGGGTTAAGCTCTCTTCAACCTCCTGGAGGAGGTCGTTTTGATCTTCAAGCTCTCCTTCTAAACTGGCCTTGCGAATGCTTGCGTCTCCGATCTTCTCCGCCAGAACCTCCTCCTCCCCAGAGAGGTTCCCCAGCTGAATGAAGCTCGCATTCTGCTGACGATCCAGATCATTCAGGGCCTTCTCCGCCATCTGGATCTTACTGGTCTCGCGGGCTAGTTCTCCTTTCAGCTCCTCTATCCTCCGCTTGACCTCGATCTGCTCGTCCTCTCCCTTATGGGTAATCTCCTGACCGAGGTTCTGCAGCATCTCCTCCTGGACGGCAAGCTCGGAGCGATCCTCATCTGCCCGCAGCTTGATCTCATCATTCTTATCCTGAAGGGAGGATATCTCCTGGTTCAGGCTCTCCAGCTCTCCAGATGCCTCTTTGAGCCTGGCCAAGAGGAGGAAGGCCTCCTGCCTTTTCAACTCGTCCTTGTGCGCCTGATAGGAATGAGCCTTATCCCGCTCCGCCCGCAATCGGTCCAGCTGGCCGCCCACCTCCTCCAGGATGACGTCAACCCGTTCGACGCGCTCTCGCACCACATCCAGCTCTTCCAGCGCCTTCTTCTTCTTCTCATCGAACTCTGCGACGCCAGCGATCTCGTCTATGATCTTCCTCCGCTCCACAGCAGTCATCTCAATGATGCGGGTCACATCCCCTTGCATGACGATATTGTAGCTTTCCGGGGTTATGCCCGCCTTGGCCAGCAGGTCCAAAAGCTCTGCCTGGCCGCAGGACTTGCCATTAAAGGAATAAGAAGAGGCATATTTGTCGCGGTTTATCTTGATCTTTCTTGAGACCTCGATCGTATCCTGGTCCAGTGGAAAATGGCGGCTGGTGTTGTCCAGCCTGACTACTACCTGGGCAAAATCCGGATTCTTTCCGTTATCACCCCGGTAGATGAGATCAGGCAGCCTTTCCGCCCTCATGGCCCGCGAGCTGGAAAGGCAGAGGGCGAAGAGGAGAGCATCGACTATATTGGATTTACCGCTTCCGTTCGGCCCCGTCACCGTTACAAAATCGTTCTTCAGAGGAACCCTGATGCTCTTGCCGAATGACTTGAAGTTCTTGAACTCAACCTCTTTGATGTACAAAGGTTACCTCCGCCCAAATTCTGCAATGCTGGCCCTTTCGATGCTCCTCAACATTAGAATCACGTCCATCGGCTTTAAGCCCGCTTTTTTTCTTAAGGCAGTTGAGGCTTTCGCTTATGATTGCTGCTCTAACTTAATCATGTATTCGAGGATGTATATATCACTTTCCCATATTTAAGCATTTTATCCAGTACTATTATTAAATTATCAAAATCAATATATTTATTTAATCATAGACATTTTCGTCCATCTACATCGCACTCATTTTCCTCTCTCATTTCTCTAAAACCTGTTTTCAGGGCTACCCCAAGGCTTATTTACCATCTGGCAGATCGAAATGGGAATGGACGTACTCGCTGATGTAGGTGGAAGGCCGGGCCTGGACTGCAGGGGATTTTGCAGCTACTGCTACTTTAAAGGGGTAAAAAAGGTACCGCCCTTCGGTTGCAAGAACTGCATGCCCTTCAAGAAGGGCTGTGACTACTGCGCCCGCGCCATCATGGAGGGCTATCCTGGCTTCAAGCCCATGAACGACGTCCTGTTCGAGGTGGCTCAGAGGTGCATGGGCAGCATGCCGGACAAGGTCACCATCAGCGGGGGTGGCGACCTGAGCTGCTACCCGGACCTTCTACCACTGGCGAAGATGGTGGGCCAGGGAATAGTGCCCATTAGCCTTGGCTACACCAGCGGAAAGGGATTCAAGGATAAGGACGATGCGACAAAGCTTATCGACGCCGGAGTGAACGAGGTCTCTTTCACAGTCTTCTCCACCAACCCCGAGCTTCGACGCAAGTATATGGGAGACAAGCATCCAGAGGTCGCCCTGGAAAATTTGAAGGCATTCTGCCACAGCTGCGAGGTCTACTGCGCCGCAGTCATCATTCCGGGCGTAAACGATGGTCAGGAATTGGAGAAGACCTGCAACGACCTGGAGGAGATGGGAGCACGAGGCCTGATCCTGATGAGGTTTGCCAATCGACGGGATCAGGGCCTGATACTGGGAAATGAACCGATTATGCCAGGGATAATCCCCCATACCATCGAGGAGTTCAGAGACCTGGTCACCCATACTGCAGAGCAGCACCGATTTCGGGTAACTGGAACGCCTCTATGGGATCCGGTCACCGGCGCGCCCTTCGCTCTGTCCAGGCATCCAGATATCATATCCCGCCTGCCCCCTCTGAGGAGAGGAGCGAGCATCATCACCAGCCGGGTGGCTGCTCCGTTGCTCAAGGGCATCTTCAGTCAGATGGAGGGGGGAGAGAAGGTGAGCGTCCAGGCGGTGGAAAAGGACATCGGCTGCCTGATCACCATCGAGGACTTCTCAGGCCTTGATCTTGACCAGGTCATGGGCACGGTCATCATTCCCGGCCGAACCATGGCCCATGAGAAAGAGATCAAGAGCGTCCTGTCAAAAGACGGCAGGGAAAGGATGATAATTCGGGGCCCGGATACTCTCACCGTGGACGGCGAGATGAGCATCTCCATGAATGCAGAGGAAGTCATAGAGCTGGAGGTCGAGGCATTCGGAGAGTTGATCGAGGCCATCAATGCCATGGGCATTTGAATAAAGCGAGGGGGCAAAAATAGATGAAAAATGTGAGAAAACAGAAGAGGCCTTTTCATGTCATGATCATACCCACCCTCGGCTGTCCCTCCAAGTGCAGCTACTGCTGGAGTTCCGAGGTCGGATCCCCGAGAATGACCATCGAGACCGTAGGGGAGATAGTCGAATGGTTGCGCGATTTTCGGGACGATCCAGTTACATTCACGTTTCACGGTGGAGAACCGCTGCTTGCCGGTGCGGATTACTACAGAGCTGCCCTTCCCATGCTCAAAAGAGAGCTTGAGCATCTCAGCCCCAACTTCGCCCTGCAGACGAACCTGTGGCTCTTGACCCCAGAGCTGGCGGAGGTCCTGGCGGAGCATGAAATTCCCATTGGCTCAAGCCTTGACGGCCCCCAGGAACTCAATGACCTGCAAAGGTCTGAAGGCTACTATGAGAAGACCATGGCAGGATATGAGCTGGCCAAAAAACATGGCCTGCAGGTGCAGTTCATCTGCACATTCACCTCTTACACAGTGCAGTTCAAAGAGGAGATATTCAACTTCTTTCTGGAAAACGGCCTGGTCCTCAAGCTCCACCCAGCACTCCCATCGCTGCGCAGCAATGAGCCAGACCGATGGGCTCTTCCCCCAGAGGAGTATGGCGAGCTGTTGGTCTATCTCCTGGACAAATACCTGGAGAACATGGACCGAATCGAGGTGAGGAACATCAACGATTACGCGAGGTGCGTATTCACCGGAAGGGGTACCGTCTGCACATTCGTGGACTGCATGGAGAATACCTTTGCCGTGGGCCCAGATGGGAGCATCTATCCATGCTATCGGTTTGTGGGAATGCCCGAATACGTCATGGGAAACGTCCGCGACCGCCCCAACCAGGCGGATCTGGCCGCCTCCCCCGCCGGAGTACGCATGCGTCAGTTCAAGGAGTATGTGGATGTGAACTGCAAGGGCTGCAAACACCTGCGCTACTGCCGGGGGGGCTGCCCCTACAATGCCATAGCTCCAACGGATGGTGTAATTATGGGAGTCGATCCTCACTGCATCGCTTATAAGAGGATATTTGATGAGATCTCCGACCGCTTCAATAAGGAGATGATGGGCTCCATGGGGCTGGAGGCTACGGGTCCGGGAAGCAGCGGGAGCAACCGGCCTGGGATCATGTCATTGATGCAAAAGATGATCGGAAGATAAAAAACATTATTGCCCA
>DAIO01000039.1:0-9935 GCA_002498745.1 Methanosaeta sp. UBA533
TGCCAGGATGATATGATCTCAAAAGGCCCTGATGGGCCGAGCAATTACGCCTCCCATAGCAGCAAAGCAGTATTTCCAAAGCCATCCAAATGTAGATGCAATGAGTATTATGTCCTGGATTGCAATGACGATATAGATACCGTAGCGGGCGTATATTGCGGTGACTGGCTACCCCTCTGGTCCAAGGTAAGCCGTTCTGGAGAGTACTGGTCCTATGAGTGGAAGATCTGCTATACTGGTGGCAAGGGGTGCAATCCCGAGGTCAAAAACTTCGGCTACAAGACGTCTGGCTGGTACCAGACCTGGTTTAAGGGAAGCGAGCCAGGCTGGCATATACTGAGCTACTACTGCAATGATTGGTCCAATTACATCTACGTCTACGTCTGGCCGGCAAATTAGTCTTTCATTGCTCTATCGGGCTGGCCGGCAACCCTTTGCCAGGCCGGCTCGAAATGGCATTTGAATAAGATCATTTCAGGATCTTTATGGCCTCATCAGCGTTCTTGCCTTTGTTTACTATGGCCGCTATGGCACGGGTCATCTTCACCGGATCTTTATGCTGGAAGACGTTCCTGCCTATGGCCACCCCGCGTGCACCAGCCTGTAGCGCTCCTTCGATCATCTTCAAGAACTCCATGTCCGTCTCGGTCTTAGGACCGCCTGCTATGACCACTGGCACAGGGCAGCCCTTGACCACACGGGCAAAGCTGTCGGGATCGCCAGTGTAATTGGTCTTGATGATATCCGCTCCCAGCTCAGCTCCCGCCCGGGCAGCGTGGGCTACCACTTCCACATCATTGGGATTGGCGATGTTCTTGCCCCGGGGATACATCATGGCCACCAGCGGCATGCCCCAGAAGTCGCAGCGCTCGCTAACGCATCCCAGGATGCTCAGCTGATCGGACTCGGTCTCAGAGCCAATATTAATATGAACGGATACAGCATCAGCGCCCATCTTGAGGCACTCTTCCACCAGGCAGACCTGGACTTTGTTGTTGGGATCAGGACCTAAAGAGGTGGAGGCACTCATGTGCACAATCAGTCCCACATCCTGGCCGTAGCCGCGATGACCGTGCCTGACCATTCCCTTCTGCTGCAGCACAGCATTGGCTCCGCCCTTGGCCACCTTGTTCACCATCTCCGGGAGGTCGACCAGGCCCTGGATGGGGCCGACGGATATGCCATGGTCCAGTGGAATAATGACTGTGTTCCCGCTGTCTCTATCCATTATCCTCTCAATTCTTACTCTCTTGCCAATCTCACTCAAATCCAATCACCTAATCATGCTAACATGTAGCATGCTAGCACATGACATATATAAGGATTGCGATTGGATTAAAAAAAAGGACTATTGAGTCGAAGCCTAATTATGCCAAATCTGAAGATATTGAATCGAAAATCTCTTTCGTTGTTTCCCAAGGAAGATCAGATCCAATTACACATACAACACTACCTGCACCGTCTTTCTGATCAAGACACCATCCGAGTACGTAAAGGGGATCATTTGAATCGTTCTCTATGGTCGCTAAAACGCCATCATAGCCATCAACTTCATATTCCTCCATGGTCATTTCTCGGCTGCCATGAATCATATCCGATTTCTGAATGCAATGCTCAATGCCTGTTGATTGATCCCTTTCTGAGATAGGTTCATCCATCGGCTCCGAGGTGCTCATTTGATGGACTTCCAGCGTAATTTGGCCTAATTTATCATCGATAATTATGTTTGCAGGTGTGATCTCATATTGAAATTGGATATCTTTTTCCTCATGATCCATTGAGATGACACTCTCCTTCTCTATCGTATATAAACCAATATTTTCCAGGTCCAATGAGATGGTAGCTGGACCCAATGCGATCGTCTCCCCCGACGCAATAGCTATTGCTGGTGTTGCAGCGATCAGGAATAGCATGACAAGCAAATTAACTATCTTCATTTATGTGCCTCGTGTGAATTTTAATTAGATTCTGATTGTCAAATATTTATAGACATGGTACAGACTCTGAAAGAGAATGCTCCAAAGAGGACAGCTCGAAAGATATATCCGAAATAAAATCAGATAATAATACGTGATAGCATGGCGGAAATTACAGTGATAGACGAGAAGCCTCAACTGGTTGCAGGTATGAGACGGAAGGGGCATTATAGGGAGATCGCAGAAATGCTTGCCTCTCTATTTGAATATGCCATGAGCTGCAAAGCCATAATTGTTGGGCATCCCCTTTTTTTATATCACGAAAAGAGCGTTGAGGAGGCAAAGAGAGCGGATGAGGCAGGCAATGCCGACATAGAGGTATGCGTTCCGATTTTAAAGAACATCCCGGAGAATGATAGGATCAGATGCTATGAGCTTGCTGGAGGAAAGATGGCAAAAGCAGTTCACAAAGGACCTTACCAGGAATGCGAATCGACTTATATGGAGCTCTTTGACTGGCTGCAAAAGAATAACCACAAGATCGTCGGACCAATAAGAGAGGGCTATGTCAATGATCCTAGAGAGGTCGAACCGGAGGAGATCCTCACAATAATCTATGTCCCCGTAAGCTGACGGTTGCAGCCATATTTCTGCCATGAAAAGCCTGCCTTCATCACTCTTCCACGCATTCAACTTCGAGGAATGCAGCACCCGCCTGCAAAACCACCTTTTTTTCAGACCAGACGCAATTCTCTGCGATGATGGTGCTTTGAACGGGATGTGGATCGGTCGTGCAGAAGCACCCACCAGGTGCTACTAGACGGCAGTTCTTTGCCTCTACATGGGACCGCCCGACAGCATGGACTCCAAAAAATCCTTCCAGTTGGCAATCATCGAATAATACCCGAGAGGACTCATAGATATACGTCGCTCCTCCAGTCGAATCGGTCTTTGCCTTGTCATTTTTCAGGACTGATCTTCTCACCTGTCCGGTCCCGTCTCTGACCACGAGGCCATAGGCATCAGTCGCGGGTGTGCAATCCATATTTATTTCGCTGAGGGTGAAATCGTTCACCTGCCAGACGGTTATCTGGCTATCGGTTTGGAACTTGGTTGCTGAGACCTGATCCTTTGATCTACTCTTCCAGTCGTTATTTCCATGCAGGCACAGCCCCTCTCTGCACTGCCAGGCTGCACAATCCAAAACATGGCTATTATGGCAGGTATCCAGCATGAATCCTTCCGCTCCGCAGTTTTGGGCTACCACTTGGAAAACCACCGCATCGCTCTCTCTGCCTGATCCATTATTTCCCAAATAGATCCCTGAGCCATGAGAATTCACTAACTTGAGGCGATAGTATTTTCCGTTGCTTCGCTTCGAGCCAGCCAAGATCAGGGCCTCTCCATCTTGTGGTTGGTCATCCCTTTGTTGCGCCCGGTTGCCGTCCAAAGTTAAATTGGCTACTGTAAAATCGCTATAACCTGGGGAAAGCGGCCCACTCCCCCTGATGATCATCATGGCAACGTGCCGCGAAAGATTGCGTTGATTCGGGGCTAGCTGGATGATAGTCTCATCCACTCCCGCGCCGTAGATGTGCATGGATTTGTCAATTACAGGGATGCAGCAATAGAGAATGTTGCTTCCATTGGGATATAGCGGGACGGCATAGGGCGCAGATAGGACGTAAAGGCCCTTGCCAATGTTCAAGCTGCCGCTATCAGGGACGGCATCGATGGCTGCCTTAAATAGACCGGATGCATCGGATTTGATGGAGGAAGTGGCTATCTGCCTGCCGTCGGCAGTTTCGGCGATGATGGATTGGCCCTGCTGGAAAACATATACATCAGAATTCTCAGTCTCTGGAAATTCAGTAACGGGCATTCGACTGTCCAGCGTTTCGTTATACCGGAAATCCAGTCCCGAAGCACTATTGACCAGTGCAGCGAAAAGGATTAATCCAATTATTCGCTCCATTTCTAATCCATCCCGTTGCTTCTTTGGCTCGAGCCATGGCCCGCGAGATAGTCTTGCAGGACACACTAGTTATAAATATTGTTATTCGGGATGGCGTTGTTCTCTGCAATATGTCCTTGGGCATCCATCTGTGAGCATTCAATCCCAATGGCTCAAATATATCAGGATTTATGTATTGGCCACAGGTGGCAGAATGATCTTCAATAGAAAATCAAAAGATAGCAAGGTCAAGGCTGAGGTATACATTAACTATGGCGATGAAAATGGAAGTTTCAATGGCCAAAAGAGGATAAAAAAGGCAGAGGTATTGATCAATCCCGGCATGAGCGTTCTGGAAGTTCTCAAAATGGTTTCACATATCGATTATACTCCGGATGAAAGTGCTACCGGCCACATGGGGTCTATGATAACAGCCATTGACGGCTTTAAAAATGACCTCACCCACTTCTGGCTGTATTATTTGAGAGAGGAGGATGACGGTGGATGGAAGCTGCCCATGGAGACACCTGATTCGGTTTTGATAAAAAAGAACATCATGATTGCCTGGCGGTATCATGATCTGCAAGAAAAGGGCCCCGGCGCAGCTGGCAATCAGATATTCGGCCCTTTCTACTCCAGGGAATGCATTTCCAGGGTTAAGAGATGCAACCGGCAATTCTGATGTAATTCTGGAAGAACATTTAAAAGAAAATTGAACTGACAGAAATAGATTCATATCCTGGTTGATCGAATATCATCTGGGCAGTACAAAAAGGAGGAGTTCTAAATGGCCGAGTTTGTCAATCCATTCAGCGGAAAGGTGCCTGACCGAAAATTGACTTCAGAGGAATTGATCCGAGCTTTGCGCCTCGATCTGGCTGCAGAGCATGAGGCAGTGCATCTTTACATGGCTCATGCCGAGGCTTCAGATAATCCTCTGGTTAAGGAGGTATTGATAGATATAGCCAATGAGGAGAGGGTTCATGCAGGAGAGTTCTCCCGTCTGCTCCAGATCCTCACCGGGGACGAGGATGAGCTGCTGGCACAGGGCGCTGAAGAAGTAGATGAGATGGCAGGAAAAAAGCCATCCGAAGAGAAGAAAAAGCCTGCTAAGAAAGGCAAGTGACTCCTCCCCACCCCTAACGGGGTAGGGCTTCTACTCACAATACAATGCTCTCTTCATCCGGCAGGGCTTCTGACATCAGCACCCTGATCTTTTTGATGCGGTTTTTTTCCACATTTTCTATGATGAACCTTGTGTTCATGTATTCGACGGATTCGCCTTGTCTGGGCAGTCTGCCCAATAGCTGGATCATAAATCCGCCAATGGATTCGTAATGCTCTGATTCGATATCCGTCCCGATCAGCTCGTTCAGCTCCTCGATCCGGGTGCTTCCATCGACGATGTATTCTCCTTCCCGGATCGTCTCGATCTCATTGGTTTGCATGTCGTACTCGTCTGATATCTCCCCCACGATCTCCTCAACCAGATCCTCCATAGTGACGATACCGGCCGTGCCCCCATACTCATCCAGAACTATGGCCATATGTGTCCTGCGCTTTTTCATCTCGCTGAAGAGCTCTGAGGTATTCATGAACTCGAATGTGTAGTAGGGCTTTTTCACAAACCCTTTCATGTCAAAGTCCCTTTTGGAATCCAGGTAGACCAGATCCTTGACGTTGAGAATACCTACTATGTTATCGATCCTGTTGCTATAAACTGGATAGCGGGAGAACTGCTCAGCTCTTATTATCTTTATGACATCCTCATAGGTGGCATTGATGTTGATGGCAATGATGTCCATCCGCGGAACCATAATATCTTTTACCAGCTGGTCCCCGAAGTCGAATACATTGCAGATCATCGTCTTTTCATGATCCTCGATGACCCCCTCCTCCTCGCCCAAATTCACCATGGACTTGAGCTCCTCTTCGGTAATCGAGGGCAGTTTGGCATTGCTTCTGCAGCCAAGGAGCCGCAAGAAGATGCTGGCTACACGGGAGAAGACTGCTACGACGGGACTCAGAATGTATGCTAAAACGGAGATAGGCTTTGCCACCAAGAGAGATATCTGTTCAGACTTTTGAGCAGCCAGTGATTTGGGAGTGATCTCTCCGAATATGAGCACCAGCATGGTCATCACCCCGGTAGCGATGCCAACTCCGCTATCGCCGAAATATTTTATCGCCAGGACTGTGGCAATGGACGATGCGCTGATGTTTACTAGATTGTTGCCCACAAGGATAGTGCCCAGCAGTCGGCTGGGGTCTTCCCTCAGCTTTTCTACCACGCTGGCACCTCTTATCTTCTCCTCAACCAAATGGATAAGCCTGATCTTGCTCAATGACATCAATGCGGTCTCAGATGCAGAGAAGAAAGCCGACATGCAGAGCAGAAATCCAAGAAATGCTAAAAGCGCAGTTGTACTTAAATCCAAAGCCAATTCCTCATTGCTGGCCCGAAAACCTCGGAGAATCCAGTATGCATATTCATTTATCTAATTACTTTTAGCAATTGAGCAAATAAATCTTTCGCTGTATGAATGTACGATCATGATAAATGTAGGGCCTTGAAAAAGCAAGCAAGAAGCGAGGGAAAGGTCTGCGAAAATATATCTCCATCGCGATATTAGATATAATCTCTGCTCTTGATCGCATAGCACATAAATAAGATAAGGGATGAGCCTATAGATAAGCCGACAGCTAAGATTATTACCGATCCCAAATAAAAGAGGCCAGCATGAACAAAGCATACGTTCACGGCTACGATCCAAGGGAGAGCAGGCGCTTGCAGGATCAGGCCTCCACCCTTGTCCAGCTGCTTCACTCCGATACATCCTATCCTGCAGGCAGCCTTGTCCTGGAGGCCGGCTGCGGGGTGGGAGCTCAGACCTTGACCCTATCTCGAAACAATCCAGAGGCATCGATCATCTCAATGGACATATCCCGGGCCTCCGTCCTTCAGGCCAGGGGAAAGGCTGAGGAGGCAGGCATTGAGAATGTTGATTTCCTGCAGGCGGACGTATTCCGTCTTCCCTTCCAGCCACAATCATTCGATCACCTCTTCCTCTGCTTTGTCCTCGAGCACCTCCCCCGACCGAAGGAGGCCCTAACCGCTCTGAAGGACTTCATCCGCCCTGGGGGCACAATCACAGTGATTGAAGGGGATCACGGTTCAGCATACTTTTATCCGGATAGCATTGCTGCCCAAAGGGCTATCCTGGCCCAGGTGGAGCTGCAAAGATGTGCAGGCGGCAATGCGATGATCGGAAGGGAGCTATATCCCCTGCTCTCTAAAGCAGGCTACAACTCGGTTCGAGTCTCTCCCCGCATGGTCTATGCCGATTCCAGCCGGCCGGAGATGGTGGAGGGCTTCACCAGAAACACGTTCACTGCCATGATTGAGGGCGTTCGGGAACAGGCCATAAAGTTGGGGATGATAAAGCCAGAGGCATTTGATGAGGGAATAAGGGATCTATACAGGACGGCTGAAGAGGACGGGGTGTTCTGCTATACATTCTTCAAGGCAACTGCCAAGAAGAGGGCGAAATTCATCGAGAGATGCCCCACCAAGATGCCTGGTGAGGAGCAGATCGTCCTGAACGACTCCAGAGACAACCGCTTGCAGCTTGTGAAGAGTGCGCAATTCCAAGAGGGTAGGAAGAGATGAGAATACCGCTTTATCACGTCGATGCCTTCACATCAGATGTCTTCTCCGGCAATCCCGCCGCGGTATGCCTTTTGGATCACTGGATCGATGAGCCCATCCTTCAGGCTGTAGCTGCCGAGAACAACTTATCTGAGACGGCTTTCCTCGTTCCCCGTGGGGATGGCTTCCAGATCAGATGGTTTACTCCTCTGACAGAGGTCGCTCTCTGCGGCCATGCCACATTGGCAAGCGCATTTGTCCTTTTCAACTGCTGCAACTGGCCGCAAGAGACAATCAGGTTTCAGACCTGCAAAAGTGGAGAGCTCGCGGCAGAAAGGCAGGGCGATCTCTTGCAGATGAGCTTTCCTGCCATTGCCGCCCATAGCATTGCCCCTCCCGTCCATCTCAAGGAGGCTCTGGCTATATGTCCGGAGGAGGTGCTGGATGGCGGGGAGGACCTTATGGTCCTGTTAGAGAATGAAGACGCTGTCCGGGAGGTCAAGCCCGATTTCCGCCTCCTGGCAAAGATAGACTGTCGAGGCGTCATTGTGACCGCTAGAGGAGACGAGTGCGACTTCGTATCGCGCTTCTTCACTCCCCGCCTTGGCATCCCGGAGGACCCGGTGACTGGCTCCAGCCACTGCGTTCTGGCACCTTACTGGGCGGAAGAACTGGGCCGGAAGGATCTTTATGCTCGACAGCTCTCGAAGCGCGGCGGCGAGCTCTTCTGTACACATGCTGGGAAGTGGGTGAAGATTTCAGGCAGAGCCGCCCTCTATATGGAGGGCACGATATGGATATGAATCCGTGCAATAAGGGGGCATTCAGGAGATTCGACATCTTGATGAGAGAGGGCTTCTGTAGAGCTGGTCGATTTCTAGAACATCAGAGATATGGAAGCTCTTCGAGAGTGGTGTCGGAAAAGAAGATCGGGATCGAAACCTCATAAGTCTTTTATACGAGAAGCATAACTTCACTTTGGCTCATTGGATTAATTCGCCCCACAACGTGTTGAGCGGGCGGCGTCGGGCTGTGGCCCGGGGCTGATCCAGAGGAATAAAGTTCCCTGGAGGACTAACTTGGCAAAACCAACTGCAGGAAAAGAGAAGCCTAAGAAGGCTGAAGAGAAGCCTAAGAAAAGCTCTGATGAAGAGCTCAGGCATATAGTTCGCATTTTGAATACCGATCTGGCCGGAAAGAGACAGGTTCACATGGCCCTAACAGGCATCAAGGGTGTGGGCCGCAGATGCGCCAAGATCTTCACCGAGAGAGCGGGAGTGGATCCCAATGCCACCCTCGGACTGCTTCCTGATGCAGAGATCGATAAGCTGAAGAAGGTCGTGGAAGAGGACGCAACCAATATACTGCCTGTTTGGATGGTCAACCGGCGAGGCGATATCGAGACCGGCAAAGACATTCACATCATGGGCATGGACCTGAACATGACCCTCCGCGAAGATCTCGATCTCATGAAGAAGATGAGGAGCTATAAAGGGCTCAGGCATGAACGGGGTCTGAGGGTGAGGGGCCAGAGGACCAGGTCATCCGGACGCACGGGCGCAATCGTAGGCGTCAGCAGAAAGAGGGAAGGAACACCAGCCGCGGGATCGGCTGCCAAGGAATAGAAAAGGAGAAGGTGGTAAGAGATGGGATATCCAGGCAAGAGTCGAAAGATGTATGCCAGGCCACGTACTCCCTGGCAGGCGGAGAGGATCGCGGGAGAGGTGGAGGTAGTCAAGGCTTATGGACTGCGGAACAAGAGAGAGCTGTGGAAGGCACAGGCCGTTTTAAAGAAGTACAGACAGGCCAGCAGAAAGCTCCTGGCAGCGGTATCTTTGGGAGAGGAGCCTCCCCAGGCACAGGCCATCCTCAATCGCCTCAAGAAGCTGGGAATGCTCAAAGAGGAGGGCGATCTGGACGCCATCTTATCCATGAAGGTCAACGACGTTCTGGAAAGAAGGCTGCAGACCCAGGTCTACCGGCAAGGGCTGGCCAACTCCCTGAAGCAGGCCAGACAGTTCATCGTCCACGGCCATATACAGGTCTCCGGGAGGAGGGTGGATGTTCCTGGTTATCTCGTGCCCAGGGGCGAGGAGATGAGCATTGACTATTACATGGGCTCTCCCATGGCCAGCGAGGGTCATCCGGAGAGAGCATCCAGAACACCCAGGGTGGAAGGATAAATGGCAGAAGGAAAGTGGGGCATTGCCCATATATTCTCGTCCTTTAACAACACGATCATCACCATCACCGACCAGACCGGAGCAGAGACTCTGGCCAAGATCTCGGGCGGAATGGTGGTCAAGGCAGCCAGGGACGAGAGTTCTCCCTACACAGCCATGCAGATGGCCATGCAGGTCGCTGACGCTGTGAAGGACAAGGGAATCGTAGGAGTTCACGTCAAGGTACGTGCTCC
>DAIO01000089.1:0-6825 GCA_002498745.1 Methanosaeta sp. UBA533
GCGATGCCCCGGAGGAGATCCACGGCAGAGATCATGGCCCCGGTCAGGCCGTATAGGCTCAGGAAGGAGGGCATCGATGGCCCTGGCCCCTGGCCCCACAGCCAGATGGCATTGGCTGGCCTCTTATTCTCCCTGATCCTCTTCAGGTTCACCGGATGGCTGGCCAGCACGGATTTCGCCGACTCCATAAGCTCCAAAAGCACCTCTGCGCCCTCCCCCCGGGGCAGATGGCCAGCCACCGGCTGGTCGCTGATATCATGAGGCGGTGTGCAGACTGCCCTCGCCCCCTTTTGCAGGACTAGAAGATGCCGGTAGCTAACACCGGCATATAGTCTCTCTTTCGGCATCAAGGGCTTTAATGCTTCGATCAGCTCTCGGGCCTCCTGGGTGCTGATGTGTCCGGCGCTGTAATCTCTCATTATGCCATCTTCTATGCTGACCAGGTTGCAGCGAAAAGCGATATCTCCCTCATCCAAATGCACTCCCATGGAGGCCGCCTCCAGAGGAGCGCGACCGGTATAATACCTGCGAGGATCGTAACCGACCACTGAGAGGTTGGCTACGTCGCTGCCCGGAGGAAATCCATCCGGGACTGTCAATGCCAGTCCGCTTCTCCCCAGCCGTGCCAGTCGGTCCATATTGGGCTTTTTTGCCACCTTTAGCGGAGTTTTTCCCTGCAGTTCCTCCAAAGGTAGATCGGCCATGCCGTCCCCTAAAATCACCATCAGCTTCATTCGCGCCATCCCAATGAAAAAATAGTATCAAAATCCATTCATCGCTTCTGCTTTTTGGCCAGTTCTCGAGCCTCGCGCTCGCTTATCTCTGCCAGGTGCTTGTTTAGAACCTTGGCCAGCTGGTTTAGCTTGACCCGGTTGCAGGTCGCCCCCCTGGTGATGCCGGTGACAAGATCCACCACCTCCCCAAGGGTCTGCGTCTTCTGGCGGGAGGGCTTGACCAGCCTGGTCCTCACCCCCTCCTTGGCGAAGTCCTCCAGGTCCATGGGACACTGGGCCACCACCACCGCGGGAATGTCCACCTGAGAGAGGATCTCCTTCGCCTTAAAGATCACATGGGATCGCACGTTTCCCAGATGGAAGACGGCGATCTTATGGCGTGCTATCTGCTCCACCTCTTTCTCGGACAGGCCAAAGGTCGGACCGTAACCTCGCGACCCCTGAGGAAAGCTCTCCGGAACCCCGGTCCCTGCCTCTAAAACCAGAACGCTGGTCTGGATCCCCTCCCTGCGCAGGCCATATGTCATCTCACAGACGGGCTTGGTTATATGGCGCCGTCCCGGTGACATAGCTATAGCGATGACATCCGGTTTTGTCGCTTCAGAGAGTGTGCCCCTCTGGGCCAGTCCGCCTCCCTTGGCCAGACCCATGCTCTCCCGGCAATCGACTACTTGAGTTGTCCTGCCAATCATACCCCCATCTCTGCAGGGATGGAATATAGATCTGACGAACTGCCTCCAGAGGGAGTTTTTTTAAACCGGCGACCCCAGGAAGAACCATGCTCCACTTTGTTGGTCTCGGGCTTTATGATGAAAGAGATATATCTCTCAAAGGCCTGGAGGCGGTCCGCGCCGCAGACTGCATCTACGCCGAGTTCTATACCTCCCGGCTGATGGGAACCACACAGGAGAAGATGGAAGCGCTCTATGGGCGAAAGATCCATCCCCTCTCGAGACAGGAAGTGGAGGTGGACCCATACTGGCTGGAGGAAGGCCGAAATAAGGATATAGTCTTTCTCTCCGGGGGCGATGCCATGGTCTCCACCACCCACCTGGACCTGAGGCTCAGAGCGATAAAGATGGGAATTGAGACCTCGGTGATTCATTCCAGCTCCATTGTCACTGCCGTATCCGGCCTGTGCGGACTGCAAAACTACCGTTTCGGCCGATCAACCACCATTCCCTTCCCCTACGTCTCCCGGGGCCACAGGATCATTCCACAGACACCATACCTGGTGTTGAGGGAGAACCAGGAGCGCAATCTCCATACCATGCTATTCCTCGACATCCAGAAAGAGCCGGTTGAGAGGTACATGACTGCAAATGAGGGGACAGCTCTGCTCATGGAGATGGAGGCCAATGCAGGAGAAAGCGGCCTTAAGGAGGCGATTGCTGTGGGCATCGCCAGGGCAGGCGCCCCTGACACATCAGTGAAGGCTGACCTCCTCCCCCGTCTGCAGGGCTATGACCTGGGCGGTCCCCTGCATATACTGATCATTCCTGCAAGACTGCACTTCATGGAGGCAGAGGCTCTGCGGATTCTGGCGGATGCACCCGCGGATGCCGTCCAGTGCGAAGTGGATGTGGATACGAAACGATGAGCCCTGTAATCGGCATCTCATCTGCTGCCATGAAAAGCTATTAATAAGCCCGGAGTATTCTATGGGCCATGCTACAGGAAGGCGCCTTGTCAGATTGCGCTCAAGCTCGCTTTGTTGAGAGGATTTATGCCCAAGGTCACAGTGGAGATACCCCAGCACATCTTCGATGATGTTCAGGCCCATGTAGGAGAGGGAAAGAAGTTCGTGAGCTTCTCAGACGCAGTTAGATCTGCTCTGCGAAAGATGCTCGATCAACTGGATGAGATAGACAGAAGGCGGGGGCGTGCTCAGGAATGAAGCTGGGCCTGACCACAGAGTTCGATGCCGCCCACAGCCTGCCCGGCTATCAGGGCAAATGCGCCTGCATGCACGGGCATACCTACCAGGTGGAGATGGTGGTAGAAGGGGAGGTAGGAGAAGACGGCTTCGTCATTGACTTCTATCAACTCAAGAAGATAATTGGGGCCACCTTGCAAGAGCTGGATCATAGCTGCCTGAATGATACTCTTCCTAACCCCACTGCGGAGAGCATCGCTTTGTGGATTGCAGAGCGGCTGAAAAAAGAGATGGAGACCACATCGATCAGGCTATATTCCCTGAAGCTCTGGGAGGGAAAGAACAAATGGGTATTGATAGATTGATTCTTGATAGAAATCGCCATCAATCGGAAGTAAGCTCCCAGTTGCTGACTGCATTTGGGTTCTCCTTTACCTCCTTCAACCTCAGACGGGACTGCTCCTCATAGTACTTCTTATATTTCTCTTCTTTATCAGTGCTATTCCATTCAGCAATCTTCCTGTCCAGGGCCTCGAACATGTACTTTTCGACCGCTTTAACAGTCTCCAGGTCCCCCCTGAGCACCAGTATCTCTCTGTCCATCACCTCGCCGGTCATATCCATCTTACCCGGCCGCAATACAGGCTCGACATCGAACATCTCCACCAGCTCGCGTATGACGGTAACCGGCATGCTCAAGGGTATGGCCAGATCATAAAGGCCTTTGAGATCTCCCCTATTCTCCCTGTTTTCTCTAATCTCTTTAGCATCATCATTTTCAATATTGGTAGAGTCCATAAGCACCAGTACTTAATCAATCTGCATCGATTTAAGGCTGTCGAAGAGCTGAAGATCCCCCCACCCGCCATCGCTAAGCAGACGCCGCCTCTGCGGCTCTTATCGATCTGCAAACTCTCGCGGGCAGTCAAATCCGGCCCAGGTTCGCCGGACAACATTTATCCGGGCTCCCTTGAGGCGATCGGGAGCTCTAGCAGGGAAACAGTTATTAATGGGTCCATCAATGCAGAGTGCGGACCGGGCCCGTAGCTTAGCCAGGTTGAGCGCACGGCTGATAACCGTGAGGTCACGCGTTCAAATCGCGTCGGGCCCATAATTTTTTTTCCATATCTCTGCTTTTGGCTACTGGTGATTCAAAACGTTTATGAGGATAGAATGGTCTTGTGGGCTCTGATGTCTAAGAGATCCGTAGGAAAGGGTGATGATGGCAAAAAAACCGCCGCTGGCGTTCAGGAGGCCAAGCCGCAGGATTTGCCGCCTACCCCTTTGGAAAAGAAGGCAAAATCAAAAAGCGCAGCGGGCTTGTGGCAGAACAACGATATCCTGATTTACGCAGGATTGATTGTTGCTGCAGCAGTCTCGCTCTTTTTGCGCACCTATTACAATTGGAAATTGGTATTCACAGATAACGGCGTCGTCTTCAGCAGCGAAACTGATGCATGGTACCACATGATGCTGGCCAGAGGAGTGGTGATCAACCATCAGAGGCTGTGGTTCGATCCTATGACCTACTTCCCCAATGGAACGACATTGCATTTCGGCCCATTTCACAGCTGGGCAATCACCCTGGTCTCTGAAATACTGGGACTGGGCAACCCCAGCATGCATCTGGTGGATACGGTTGGAGCCATCATGCCTGCCGTTCTGGGAGCGCTTCTGGTCTTCCCCATCTACTTCATTGGAAGGGAGCTAGCAGGCAAGAGCTGTGGACTGATATCGGCATTGATCATCGCCGTCATTCCCGGCCAGGTTTTCAGCCGCACCACATTGGGATTCACTGATCACCATGCGGCCGAGATCCTGCTCAGCACTGTAGCCATGATGTTCCTGCTCATGGCACTCCGCTCTGGAAGGCGCATGACCTTCGATTCCCTCAAAGATGACTGGTCAAAGTTCAAGAGCCCACTCATCTTCTCCGCCCTGTCGGGGCTCTTCTTGGGTCTGTACATCGATGCCTGGTCGTCCGGATTCCTATTTGTAGGCGTGATACTCTTCTTCGTCTTCTGGCAGAGCATCTTCGATCATATGAAGGGGAAGAGCGTCGATTACCTGGGCATCATCGCGGCCATCGCCTTCATAGTGGCGATCATTCCCATTCTTCCCTTCGTCAAGCCTTACTACGGATTCAACCATTATTACTACAGCCTCTTCCAGCCGACCAGCCTTCTCATAGGCGCGGCAGCGGCGTTGGTCTTCGCCCTTCTATCCCGATATCTCAACCAGAAAGGCCTCAAGAGGTACTATTATCCTGGATCGATCGCAGTCGCGACACTGATCGGCACAGGCATACTCTATATCGCCATCCCTCAGTTCACCCGTCCCCTGCTGGCGGGCCTCTCCATCTTCCAGCAGAAGACGGGAGGAGCAGCCACCATCGGCGAGGCATCGCCATTATTCGCCAATGTCAACAATGTTCTAACCTGGTTCCCAGGCATCGGCTGGATAGAAGGCATCTTCTCCTTCCATACCAATAGCATGATCGCCCTTCTACTGACGACATTCACGTTCGCCCTGGTGGCTCTTCTCCTGCTTGCATTCAGGAATATCTGGAGACAGAGGCCTGTGGATATAGCGGTATTATCATGGTCCCTGATCATGCTGGTCATGGTCCTCGCCCAGAACAGATTTGGCTATTACTATGGGATTAATGTGGCCGTGCTAACGGCATTTCTGGTTGTATATATCCTCCAGAAGCTGGGCATCGAGGATATGGACCTGGATATTGCCAATCTGAAGGATCCCTCCAGGCTTGTAAGGTCAAACCTCAAGACAATTGCCGCTGCGATATTCATCTTCGCTTTGATCATACTGCCCAGCATGAGCTGGAGCACAGTCTACGCTCGAGGCGCAAGCGGCCCGGAATCTGACTGGCTGACCTCCACCGCCTGGCTAAAGGACAATACCCCCAGCCCGGGAATGGAGCTCTATGAGAAGTACCAATACCCTGCCAGCGGCAAGTACGAGTATCCTGATTCTGCTTACGGTATCATGTCCTGGTGGGATTACGGCCACCTGATAGAGGTCGTAGGCCACAGAATTCCCAATGCCAATCCCTTCCAGCAGGGAATAGGCAGCGTCACCCAAAACACGCCAGGATCATCTCCCTTCTTCCTGGCGGAGAACGAGAGCCAGGCGGAGAAGGTGCTGGCTGAGCTGGACCAGAATAGATCCAGGTATATGAACACAAAGTACGTTATGGTCGACCAGCAGATGGCCACCGGAAAGTTCCATGCCATGGCCGCATGGAGCGGCATATCTAATTCGAATTATCTCGGCGGATTTCTGCAGGAACAAGGTGGAGAATATGGCCAGTTCCAGATCTGGCGAGAGCCCTACTTCAAATCCATGACTGCGCGAATGTTCTTCTTCGATGGATCGGAGATGGCAGGAAATCAGGGGATAGGATTGTCCTATAAGGGAGTGGAGATGGAAGAGGGAGTGATAGTTCCCGTCCTCACCGAAGCGCCTAAGATAAGCAGCAACTTCACCGAACTGGAGGAGTTCGTCCGGACCAGCAAGGAGAAAGGATATATGGCAGAGATCGGTTCCACCAGCCCGGCAGTCTCCGCCATACCCCTGGAGGCCCTGCAGCACTTCCGCCTGGTGCATGAGTCAGAGACACCAGTCACCTCCAGCGGCCAGAAGTGGGTCAAGATCTTCGAGAATGTGCCGGGTGCTGTGGTCAAAGGGAGTGCTCCGGCAGGAACCCCAGTCATGGCCTCCATAGACGTCCAGACCAATCAGAACAGGATGTTTGAGTACAGACAATCAAATGTGAGCAATTCAGACGGCCAGTTCACCCTGGTGCTGCCATATTCGACTGAAGGTCCTATATCCGGTGGGACGCAGTTTGACACCAAGGCGGGGGGGAACTACACCCTATACGTAGGCAATGTCGTCTACGGTCTGAGGGTCCCAGAGGAGTATGTTCTGGCAGGAGCGAGCATCAACATATGAAGCTCTTGGAGGAGATGAGCTGGCCTGAGATCGAAGAGGGGCTGAAGGTGACCAGAACGGTGATCCTGCCCGTGGGTGCGACCGAGGAGCATGGCCCTCATCTCCCCACGATCACCGATACCATCCAGGCCCTGGAGACGGCACGCACTGTTGCCCAGAAGCGGGAGGTATTCCTGGCTCCGCCCATCCACTACGGGGTCTGTCGCAGCACCCGAGGCTTTCCCGGCACCATCACCGTGG
>DAIO01000099.1:0-10969 GCA_002498745.1 Methanosaeta sp. UBA533
TACATCACAATCGGGACACTACCCAGGGCCGAGACAACACAGACACAAAATGGCACTTATTATCTTCCTGCTGTTTTTAAGGAATTAGTGTCAGTAAATTCTGTCGCCACAAAAGTACGCACAATCTCAGATGCTCAACCTGAATTGATAATTAATATTAATACCCCCAAGATGATAATAAGCACAGAGTCGGTTTGCAGAATAAAATCTGCGCCATCCAACTCATTAGATTATATTTTCACAGATCCACCATATGCAGGCAATGTTCAATACGGAGAACTCAATTTTGTTTGGGAAGCCTGGTTGAATTTAGATACCGATTGGCATAATGAAGAGATTACCATAAATGATTTCCGTGGAAAGACTATAGAGGACTGGGCTGGTGATATGCTTCTAGCGATGAAAGTGTGCCATCGTGTACTCAAGCCTGGACGTGCAATTTCACTCTGTTATCATGCTGATGATGTTACCTGGACTCTAATTCAGAATATCATGGCCGAAGCAGGTTTTATTCCTGAGAAATCAGACTCAGCCATCTTCATCGATACCGGCCAGAAGTCCTATAACCAGCTCACAGCCGACAAAGTAAACAAGCGCGACCTAGTCGTTAACTTCCGCAAGCCCAAACTTGGTGAGACTGGCGACCCTACTATCACTGAACTGGACGACTTCGGCACCTTCCAAGATAAGGTCAGGATCATCATCTCTGACTTCCTGGCCGCTCATCCTGGCTCAACCAAGGATCGCATCTACGACGAGGTCGTCAGCCGCATGGTGCGCAAAGGCCAGATGGAGGCCTATCATTTCGAAGAACTCCTGAATCAGGTGGCGGAGTCTGTCCAACCTGAGGGCGGGCGCATGGCTCATTGGTACTTAAAAGAAATGGTGCAGGGGCAGGATGAGGCGGAGACACGCAAAGAGGATGCTGCAGCGGCAACAGTATCCAGGCGCATCTCTGAACTGCTCGCCAAAAATCCCGAAGCTGAAGGCGTCCACTACTCAGACATCTTCGAGCACTACATCTATGCCGTGCAGGACAAGCCCCGGCGGGCTCTTGCCGAGTGGCTGCCCGATTACTACTACAGGAACCTTGATGGCACCTGGAGGCTTCCGGCAGACGAAGATGAGGCACATCTCAAACAAGAAGGCCGGGCCCAGGGCGTCAGCCGCAGCATCAAGCGCTATCTATCCTACCTGGAGCAGAATATTCCCGTTCCCGAAAAGGAGAGGCCGGGCGAAGCCACTCTGGCCGACTGGATACGCCACGCCAAGCGCTCCGGTCTTTACAGCGAAGGCAAGTTGCTCTACGAGAAAGGAGGCTTGAGGCTGGACCGGCTGAGCGAGGAGGGACAGGTTAACGTGGATGAGGACTACATGGTCTGCACAAGGATGCTCTCCCGCAAGGTTGAGGGCAGGGGCAGGAGGTAGCAATGGCAGCAAAGACCGATCTTCTCAGTTACAGGGAGAGCCTGGACAGGATCTGCAAAGTGCCGGATGAGATCATCTCCGTCTACTCGTTAGAGCAGCACGTCTGGGCAGATGGGAACTCTCCTCAGGCCATAAGAGAGCGCAGGCCGAACCTGACCACCATTCAAGAGTTTCAGATTGGTCCGGTGCTCCACTTTCTAAATGATATATTCCGGCAGATGGCGGCTCCCTACCGACCGGAGAGCCGCGAGAATCCCATCGGCCAGGGCTACTGGATCCAGGCCGAATTCGGCTCAGGCAAGTCTCACCTGCTCTGCTTTTTGGCCGCCATGACCCTTGGGTCCGAGGAGGCCTGGCAAATCGCCCTGCAAAAAGAGCGCCAGGCAGGAAGTGGCAAGTCCATCCATGCCTTCTGGGAGAATGGCCTGCAGGCTAAGAGCACCTCCTCCCGGGGCATATTTGTCATCTCCAGGACCCTGATAGGCCACGGCGGCAAGTCCGGCGGCAGACTGGTAGACATCATCCTCCGCTCTGCCAAGGAACAACTCCAAAAGGAGCTTGGCAAGAACATCTCCCTCTATCCGGCAGAACTCCTGGCCGAGCGGTTCCTGCACGGCGACCTGGAAAGGTACAGAATGGATCTGGGCCGCTTTCTCAAAGATCCCAGGTTCTTTGCCGAGGATGAGCAGGAGGACCTGGAGCAATTCCTGAAAAACCTTCAGGACCCAGGGTACAGAGAGGCCTGCGGAAACAAGCTCTGGCGCTTCTATGACGAATACCTCCGGGTCCTGCCCATCCTGGACTCAGACCTGGAGGATATCCTGGCCCATATGGTCCGGGCCATACTGGCCGAGGGCTACTGCGGCGTGCTCCTCCTATTGGACGAGATCTCCCTCTTCATGAAGGACAGGGACGACAAACAGAGGTCTGAGGACGAGACCACCCTGGTGGTGCTCAGCAACCGGCTGACCCGAGCCCTGAACCTTCCCATCTGGACGGTCTGCACCGCCCAGCAGGCCATAATGTCCAAGATGAGCTACATGAACATCATCGCCGAGGACCGGCTCAAGCTCGTGCCGCTTCTAAGGGGCGAGAAGGACTACTACGAGATAGTCCTCTCCAGAGTCCGGGAAATCGCCCGGCCTGATGCCACTGCCAGCTACTACTCCTACTACAAGAAAGGCTTCACCTGGCCGACTTTTATTACTGAGGACGAGTTTTTGCGCTTCTTCCCCTTCCACAAGCCTGCCATAGAGGTTCTCAGAGCCATAACCTATGAGCTGACCACCACCAGATCAGCCATCCACTTCATGCACCAGACCCTCAAACACCACATGAAAGAGAAGAGAAACGAGCTGATCCGCCTCTGGGACTTCTTCGATGAGGCCCTGACCTATGAGGAGGACCCCAGCGGCACTTATGCTGCCATTACTGCTCTTAAAGCCCGAAGAGATACGGAGTACCGGGTCTACGAATCCTGCAGAAAGCAGATAGACTCTGCCACCAAGGGCATGCTCAAGGTCTATCGGGACCGGTCGGTCAAGGCTCTGCAGGTCCTTTTTCTCAACCACATCGCTAAAATTCTCCCGCAAGGCATGTCACCCGAGGAGATCGCCAACTCAGTTCTGATCGAGCGCAGCCCCGATTCCATCATTGATGAAAATATCCAGCACTATGAATCACTGGCCGATGCTCTTAGCCGGGAGCTTCCTCAGGTGGTGCGGGGCGCAGATGACGAGAACCGGCCCAGATTCAGCTTCAAGCCCCAGGTTATCGATGACGGTTATAAGAGAAGATTTGAAAAGGCCAAGATCGATGCAGAATCAAGTGAGCAGCTCCGCTACAGGGCCTGGGAGCATCTCCTGGCCCTTGAGGAATGGCCGGTCACCAATCGCCAGATGACCTTCGACCTGGCCTTCGGCACCAAGTCCATCTTCAAAGACATCTCCCCATTCGTGGGAGGCTGGGAGAACAAGAATACCGCCAAACACGGCAGAGTCACTCTCACCATCCCATGGCATAACCGTGAGATCCAGGGAAATGTGGAGATGATCAAGCTGGACCGGGCCTTGAGAGAGTCAATCCCTCTGCCGGGAATAGAGTCATCTGAAACCGATCAGGATTTTGCCGTGTTCGTCGGCATTCGGCCCATGGATCAGGATCAAATCCAGGAGCTGCTTTCCAGGAGAAACGATCCCAGAATCATAATCTGGACTCCCGATGACCTCACTCCTGATGAGAAAGACAAGCTCATAGAGTTTGCAGCCTACAGAACGCTGGTCTCGGATTACGAGGGCAAGGATAGCGACGAGGCGATGGCTGCCATCAACTGGGTGGCCATGCAGCTTCGTGATGACGTGGGCAGAATCTACAAAATCGTGGAGAGCGCCTATGCCAGGGGCAGAATGGACGCCATGAATAACTCCCAAATGGAGTTCAACATGGCAGGCGAGATGGAGGCCATACTGCAGCCCATTGTGGATCGTGTGCTGCGCTCGGTCTACGAATCCAAGGACATACGCTTCGAGGGCAACCTGATCTTCACCAAGGAGTATGCGGTAAACGTTATCAACGGCCTGGTGAGGACGGGCCGCATCCCCAAGAACGCGAAGCAGGACAAGAACGTCAGTGCCGCCCTAAACTTTGGCCCCGGCCTAAAGATCGTCAGGAAAGATCCAGACGCAATTGTCCTCGACATCAAGCAAAACCGCTATGCTCTGGATATATTGCATTTTATATCCGAAAAAGGTGAGGACGGCAGGCCCCTCAGAGTAGATGCCATCTACAAGAACTTCATGGGAATAATTGGTCCTGATGGCAAGAGCTACGGCCTTGCCCGCAGAATGGTCCAAATCTACCTCCTCGCCCTGGTCTCCGAAGGAAAGATCAGCATTCGTCTGGGACCAAGATCCGGACAGCCGGAAAAGCCAATTGACTATTCAAGCATATCTGAGTTCGACTTCAACGCCAAGACTCTGGACTCTCTCTATGAGGTCCATCTGGCCAAACGTCCGGAGAACTGGGACATCCTCAGGCCTTATGCCGAGAAGCTCCTCGGCTATGATGTTTTGGAAACTCAGGATGATTCTCTCATTGCTACCTATCGGAAAGAATTAAGGGAACTATTCCGGACTAAGAAGGATGAATCCATAGCCGTTCAAGAGAAGGCCGACTATATCTTCAGCCTGCTGCAGGTCGATAATCCCTACAAAAGTGCATTGGCGCAGATGGTTGCCGTGTTTTCCCAGAGCATCAGTGACGACGATGATATTGATTCCATCCTCAGAGCCCTGTCTCAAGCCCTGGGCTATGAGGATAAGGAGGATCCGGAAGCAAGAGCGGACCCTAAAGAGATCGACGATCTGGCCAATAGGCTAAAAGATTATGATAATCTCAGAAATTTCCTTGCACATGAGAGGGACCTGGAAACCTTCCAGGCATACATTTCCTATGACATACCGGATATGGATGAGCTATTGGGCCTCAAAGAGGTTCAAAAGTCCCTGGCTGAGAAAATAAAAGCCATCAAACCCTACGTGGACTCAGAAGTTCGTCTCAAGGCAGAGATTTTAGGAACAGGCCAGCAGGGCGAATCCGGCACCTTGAGCGCAATGATCAGAGATTACTCCACGCTCTACGCTGCTATGCATGATAACCTCAACTCTTGCCTGGAAGAGGCCCATCAAGATATAGACAATATATTGAATGGCGATGAACTCAAGGCTCTGTGCATCATGGAGAAAATCGCTGCAATGCCCAAAGGCGAGCATGATCTGGTCAAGAAAAATATCAACAAACTTGCCGAAGGCATATTTTCCTGCCCCAACTCCTCGCGAGCTTCAGTTGATAGGGCTTTGAGGACAGGACCCATCCACGACTGCGGCATTACCTTCGCCAATGCAATTGTCAAACAGCAAGATGCCGAGCTTCTGGCAAATGATGCCAGGGCGATCCTGGAGGAGTCCCTGGCCAGGAGAATGGAGATCTTGCTGAGCCCTGGCATTCAGGAACGCCTCCAACAGGGCAAGGGAGATCATAATATCGATTCCATGCTCGGAATAAAAACGGTTCAGGCACTTAGTCACTACCTGGTGCCGGCTCTGGTTCAAGAACCTTCTCTTGTGGACTCGATCAATAAATACTTGAAGAAGATTGTGGTAAAGCAGGTCAAGATATCCGACTTCAAGCCCAGCACCAGGACAGTGGAACGGGAAAACTTGGTGAGGGTCGTCTCAGAGTTCAGGGAGTTTCTGGAGAAACAGCTCATAACAGATGACACTGATTCCAGGCCCATGATCCAGTTGGAGTGAGATCATGCTAAGAGAATGGGTTTTGCCGAAGATCCAGGCCGCAGCAGATCAGCCTTTCATTTTGGTCCGCGATCCTCTCAAACTCTTGAAGTCTGACGGCGCATTAAACAAGTTTGCCGAGGATCACGGCATGTCCGCCATATTTGCCGCTACCAACCTGGTCTTTCGCAAGCTCTACTACGATACGATATCCGATCCGTCCATAAAGAAGATCCTGCTGATCGACCAAACACCACCTTCCAGGCGTTCCAAGAAGGCTGGACGGGCCCCGCCCCTGTTCTACCCTGATATCCTGGCATTGACTCCTGACAATGCTCGGATCGACCTGGAACTCAGAGAGTTCTTAAAAGAGAAGACCGGCGAGAGCTGGCCACAGGTGACTGATGACCCCATCTATGCCAGGTTTATCATCGATAACCTGGAAGGAGCTCTCGCAGCCTATTCCAACCTTAGGAAAGCAGATGACCTCAGGTTCACGGATTATGATTTTAAAACGATAGTGGCCTTTGCTGCTCTTGGCTTTCCTGATAAGGCTTTCCGAAATCTTAATACACAGGATCTCTGGGCCATAGGCCTCTTGAAGCATAATGAGATTCTGAAACTTGAGGATATCGCACCAGAGGTAATCACGCCCATCAAAGATAAACTGCGCTCTTCTGATCCACCCTTCTGCTGGCTTGTCTCCCAAGATCCCGAGATTGTGGTCAGAGGATTCTATCTTTCCGCAATCTTGGCCCAGTATATCGATAACTGGGGACTCCTTCTGGCCAATATTGATCCCACTCTTCAACCCTTCTCATCGATAAAGGATTCACTGCTGAAGGATGAATCTTTGAAACTGATCGATCTCGACCCTGCTCAGGCCGAAATGGATATCATGGCTCTGGAAGATTTCCTCTCTTCCGAGGCTTTGAAGCTCATCCTCATCGACCAGATCAAGATCGATAAGCTCAAAGGATTTGCTTCAATTATCGAAAAAGAGAATTTTTCATCTCTCTTCCGATCACTGGCTTTGCTGATTGCTTTGAGCGATCTTCTCAATAGCGATGTGTCTTTGAACTCTCACAAAGGTATCCATGAGCAGCTCTTCAATATCAAGAAGCGCAGCCGGTTCATAGATTCCATAGCCACAGAATCATGGAACGATTTGAGGAGGGCTTACCGTCTGGCTTTCGAGACTCGTCAGATATTGGTAGCTTTGGCAGATGGCCTTAGAAAGATAAAGTCCGCCAAGCCGGATGAGCTGACATTCATCACCTTCCGAGATCTATGGAACTCAAAGAGCATCAATAGGCTGGAGTACTATCTTGCCGATCTGTCCAGAATAGTCGAAGGCCAGAGAATCCTGCCCCGTTCCAGCGATGGCCTGCCCCATGAGTTTATCGATGCCCTGGCTCATATCAAGAAAAAGGTCGTCGAGATCGAAGATAAATCATATGCACTTCTGGATGAGCTCAATTGGCGCTTCCAGGACATGGTCAGAGTGAAATACCCGGCATGGGTCTCTGGAGACGACTCTGGGGTGGTATTGACCAGCCGATTCATCAAACGGTGCCTTGTGCCTTTCTGGAATCCTGAAAAAGAGAAAGCTGCCATATTCATATTCGATGGCATGAGATACGATATTTGGGATGAGCTTCTTAAGCCCGCCTTCATGGCCCGGATGGATCTGCTGGAGGATTTTCCGGGCTCTTCGCTCCTGCCAACAGAAACCAAAATCACCCGGAAAGCTATAAGTGCCGGAGCCTATCCCGATGAGTTCAACATCCGTGCTATGGAAAATTTGCTTCTTCAAGAAGCTCTGGCCAGGGAGCTGGGCCTCAAAGGCGAAGTTGAGGTGTCAAATCCGGAAGGATCGGGCATCGGAGAGACCGTCCGATACCATATTGGCAACCTGGATGTCTATATCTTAGACATATGCGACACCGAGCTTCACAAGATTTATGTAAAGAAGCACACAGATGGGCGACAGGTCCCAGACAGACCCTTATCCTTCATCTATCAGCAGCACATAAAGAACATTCTCGAAAATGAGGTAATGGAGATTGTCCGGAATTTATCGCCCGGCATGAAGATCTTCGTGGTAGCAGATCACGGTTTCACTCGCGTGGGCAAGATCCCACTATGGTTCCCTCCCGAGGACCTTTATGAGGAAAAGGACTGTAATTACTTGAATTGCAGGATGAAAGAATCATTACTATTTTCCCATGCACCAGATAAGGTGAAACAGAATGCAATATCGTTCATCCCATCCAAAATTCGGATGCCTTCAGCAGTTTCTGTGATAAGAGATGGCACTAAATCTATTCGAGAATATAAGGCCATAGCTTTTCCCAGGCCCGGATACTATTTTAGCAGAAAGGCAGGTTTTGATCCTTTTGCCTTTACTCATGGCGGCATCTCTCTCCAAGAGATGATCATACCTATGGTTGTACTTCAGGTAAAATCGTCTGAAACGGAAGCTCTCCAGATAGGCCAGGTCCAGGGTCCAAATGAGATCTTAGAGGATGAGGAGCTGGAGCTGAGGATGCCCTTTACCTGGACTGCCAACTCCAAGGGCACCCAGGAGATGAGGATCGACATTGAGGCAAGCTACAGCTACCTGAGCAAACAATTCTCTCTGCCTGCAAAGATGATATTTTTAACCTCATCGTCATGTGAAGAGGCAGCCTATAGGTTCGTGCCGGACCTGACATCCCTGCCTCCAGATGAGCGTCGCAAGGGTTTCGTCAAGATAACATTGACCGCCCTCGTAAGCTATCGAGAGGGTAGAAAGTCTATTAAGAGGTCCAGATCACAGATCTTCACTGTCAGGCTCAATTCCGAGAGAGTTGTGCGCTTAGTCGGCAACCTGGGAAATATCCTGGGCATGATGCCAAAGGGCATGAGGTAGGATGGCATGAACAATAAGCTCAAGGAGATCTTCAAGGGGAAAGTAGTCAACAAATCCCACACACTAAATACGGGCGTAGATGAGTTTCCCCGATATGTTCTGGAGTATCTTATAGACAATTTTTGCTCCGAGGAAAGCTTCCAAAATGATATGGCTTTGGTGATCAAGAGGCTCAAGGAGAACTTCGTCCATGGCGCGGAGGCAGAGAAGGTCAGGCATTTTATAAAGCAGAACCGCCACCATACTCTAATAGCCAACATGGAGGCTCGGCTGGTCGAGACAGAGGATAAGTACTGGGCATCTATACCTGCTATCAATGAGAGCTTTGTCAATATTCCCGAAAACATTATCAACCAGTATCCTATGCTCTTATCAGGAGGTATGTGGGGCACCATAGAGCTTACCTACGATGAGACTGAGATCCATAACAAGAAAATCCGTCCCTTCAAGATCGTACAGTTCACTCCTTTCCAGGTCAGCATCATAAATCAAGAGGATTACATCGATAAGCGTTCCAGATTCACTACGGATGAGTGGATAGATATTCTGATAAACTCATGCGGTCTGGACCCTGATAAGATGACCCGCCGACAGAAGCTGCTCTACCTTTGCAGATGCATCCCTCTTGTCGAGACAAATGTAAATATAGTCGAGCTGGGCCCGCGAGAGACCGGAAAGACCTATCTCTACAGGAATATCTCCTATTATGCCCATGTTTTATCCGGCGGCAAGGCCACACCTTCCCAACTCTTTATCAACCTCAACACTGGCAAGATAGGGGTCGTCGGAACCAGGGATTGCGTAGTCTTTGACGAGATAGCCAATACAGACTTCACAGATACCAAGTCTTTTGTAAGCATCATGCAGGCTTATATGCAGGACGGCAAGTTCAGTCGCGGAAAGAAAGAGCTATTGGCCTTCGGAAGCCTCGTATTCGTAGGAAATTTAGATGTTCAGGGCAACCTGCCTCATGAAAAGTATTATCATCTTTTTGAACCTCTTCCGGACTTTCTTCAGGTCACCGCTTTCTTGGACAGGATTCATGGTTATTTGCCAGGATGGGAGATCCCTAAGCTCACTCCGCTTAGCTATGCCAGGAATTATGGATTTATCACCGACTATTTCTGTGAGATCCTGCATGAATTACGGCGAGCGGATCCAATCGGTGCGGTAAGATCCCGTTTTGAGTTGATAGATACCGCAGGAACCGTGCGTGGCGTCACCGGACGTGATCAGCGTGCTGTAATGAAACTGGCATCTGGAATTATGAAGCTCATTTATCCGGATGGCAAAATAACAGATGAAGAACTGGGGGAGCTTCTCACTATCGCATGCGAACTTCGTCAAAGAGTTCGCGAGCAGCTTCATTTGATTGCTGCCGGAGAGTATGAGCGCATCAATATTGGAGCGAAGATCCTCTCCACTGGCATTGTGGTCACCCCCAAGCTTCCGGACGCCGACAGAATTCAGAAGGTCACTCTGCCGTTGCAGCCCTCAGTTGGTGAAGTAATCGGCCTGGCAGTTGCAGGCGATCATGGATGCATACTCCTCTTTGAGATGCAGGCAACGAAGGGCACCGGCCGTATCGTTCCCCTTGGTTCCATTCAGAGAGTGATGCGGGAGAGCATCGAAGCCGGGGCTCAATACATCAAAGCAAGGCATCAAGAGTTGGGCATAACTGATGAATGGCGCAGCAGTTTTGATGTTGCGGTACTAGCAACATTCATGGGCATTCCTAAAGAAGGGCCTTCTGCGGGAGTTACTTTAGTAACAGGCATAGTTTCTGCTTTGAAAGGAATTCCTATCAGAAATGATCTGGCTATGACTGGCGAGATCACTATCATGGGCAAGGTTCTTCCTGTTGGAGGTATTCAAGAAAAGGTCCGAGCCGCATACGATGCAGGCATTAAAGAGGTTCTTCTGCCGGAGGACAATTTAAGGGATGCTCAGAGCCTTCCACCATATATTCTTGATGCAATTAAATTGACTGCGGTCAAGAGTATAGATGAGGTATTAGGCCATGCTCTGGTCATTTCCTCATAATTTCTTTTTTTTGATAGTTGTCGTTTCCTCTGCTTCTCCAGGACTGGAATTAGTAGACTCCAGACGTCAGCTCCTGACCGGCCCAAATTATGCCAGGAATGGTGGCGATGAGAAGGATACAAGTATACAACATGCTTATCTTGTCTCCAATTAGGTTACCATGATTTTACTTTAGGCAATTATTAATTATCTGCCCCTGCTATATATTTTACTAATAATTCAAACAAATTACAATCCATGTGGTTATATCTCCATCCCAATCTATTGGTGCCTAACCTCCCGAAAAGTTCAGGCG
>DAIO01000220.1:0-3608 GCA_002498745.1 Methanosaeta sp. UBA533
GGTAGTAGCGCATGTTGCCCGAGTCAGAGCCCGGCTCGTAGTCCACCAGCTCCAGGCGTCTCATCAGCTCCACGTGGGGCGGGACCTTGTCCACTGCTCTCGCCTTGGAGATCTCGTAGTTGGCGAACTTCTGCAGGTTTGTGTGACCCTCGAAATTGAACTTGTCTGCATCCACCAGCTTTCCATCCAGATCTAAGACCCTCCAGTAGGATACCGCTTTGGCCTCAGACTTCAGGGCCTCGGATACCACCTCCCCCTCGCCCAGCCTTATGGATCGGGAGAGCTCGGAGAGCGGATGGCCCTTGCAGCTGATGGTGAAGGCTTTGTACCAGCCGAAGGGGGCACGCATGACCTCATAGTTCTCGGAGAGGACATCTGCCATTCCCTTGAGTATCTTGATTGCCGTGGCCGGGGTGGAGAGGCTGGAGCTCAAATGGGCATATGGATAGATCATAATGCGGTTGGCCTTGACCTGGCTGGCCACATCTGCTACCTGCTTTGCGCCCTCGGCGATCACCGCATCGGTGTCGTCCTCGTCGAACTTCTCCACTGCGATGAAAGCGCACAGCGCCTCATCGAGACGGCCTTTCTTGGCCGAATCTTCGACCTCTTCTGCCAGCTTCGTGGGCCTCTTGGCCTCGAACTCAATGAAATCTGAATGGATTAAGAGCAATTGCAATATCGGTCACCTGAACTCTTGAGGGATGAGTGTGGGTGTAATTCAATGTTTCTATCTAGCCCCAGGTGCTCAGAGGAGAAAGGCTCCTGCTGCCAGGGTGATGCTCAGGATCTGACGCTTGAAGCGGTCCTCGCTCACCCTGCCGAAGGCCAGGCTTTCGAGGCGAAGCGTCGATCGTTCTGAGAGAGAAAGCCTTAAATATAAACAATTGCCGTATATAGTAACGGCAAAAGTCGATTTTTTCTCTCCCTCCATACTCTTGACTTTTGCCACCCTCTCTTTATTATTCAAAGGCAAAGAAAGCTGGATCGTGCAGACTGAAGGGAAGGCCATTGAGAATTAATCCCCCATTCCTGCATAGCATTTTTTCTTCCCGGATTGGGGATTATAGTGCAGCACCCAAAGATTGAAGCTAATAATCCACATGCATTGGCGTCATAACATGGCAAATAAGTATCATTCTTTGGGTTCTTGACTAAATTCTTTTTCGTTCATCCCTATCGATAAGCAGATTACTGGTACCAGCCCAGACCGTGCAGATCGATAATATAGGCCTAATGTGAAGAATAAGGCTTTATCTTTGGGCCGCCTTTTCATTATGGATTCGGAAGAGGACCATGAGCAACTCTCACTTGGATCTGATGAAAAAGTGCTGATGATATGCTGCGGGCAAAACAGCAGCTTTTCGATAGCATTGTTGATGGTGAATGATATGAAACGGATTAGAGAATTAGTCTTCGTTTACTTATTTATTCTCGTCATATCGTTGGCGGGAAGTGCCTGGGCTGCGGATGGACCGGGCGTAGAGCTGAGGCCAGGCGAAGCAAGAGCAGAGATGCTTTTCAATATTGGGATCGGTGAAAAATGGATCGGCGGCGATCCACCATCCAAAGATTCCGATTCTAAATACGCTCAGTATTACTGGATATCTAAAGCCTCCTCCGCCAGAAAGCATCTTGAGGCTCCAAAGAAGAGCGACATCAAGGACCTGACCCCAGCCACTGTATATTTCAGCTACCAGATGAATGCCATGCCCTACGACCAATATCAGGCTTATGCCACCTACACCGGCGGCAATTCGCTGTGGATACAGGGCTCCTCCAGCTGGACTCAGTATGCAAAAGCTCCAAAGGGATCCGCTCTCTCTTTGGTTGTCATATCATCAGCAGGCGGCCAGGGAGTCCTGTATGAGATAAATCCTGATGGAAAGCTGAATAAGAACTCATTTTACTTCTATCCAGGGTACAATCAGATGGATTTTTATGCCGACTCCATCGGCCAGCACATCCTGTTCTATGCAATTGACGGTCTGGTAAGCAATTCGGTTGTCATCGATGTTACGGGCTACTATCAGCCGTCATATCAGCAGCCTCTTGCATCCACCTATCCAGGAAGTCAGGTTCAGCCTCCAGAGTCGCAACCGTCTCCTGCCGATGCTCAAGTGACGATCATATCGGAGGGGATGCACGGATATCAGGTGTTCGTTGATGGCACATTTATCGGCACAGAGGGCTCCGGAGGAGACGCCCTGGACGGGAGATTCAACTTTGGGGTGGCTGGCAATCGGAACCATGAAATAAGAGTCTACGATGGCCAGTACAGTTACCTGAATACAATTTACTTCCCCCGAGGGACGCAAAAGATAATCAATGTGTAGCCATGATTTACAGTACAAATTAAAATATTTTTTAAAATTTTTAACCTGAAAAAGGATGCGAAATCTCAACCTCATCCCCGCATGAACTTGTCCCAGCCCTGATAGTTCTCCTTTAGGATGATGCAGATCCTCTCCATCATGTCGAATGGTATTCCCACCACGACCTCCTCATCCTCCAGACCTGCGTTCCTCACCGAGCCGTCGCAGCCAAGCGAGACGTTCACCTCTCCTTTCAGATAGGGGGAGCTGGTGGCATCGACGCAGAAGGACTGAATCCCTGCAGTGTTGAAGGTCATACGGCCCCCATCCTCGAACATCGCCGCTTGGACGATCCTCCTTGCCTGAAGTGGATTTCCCACGAATATGACTACATCCGGCCGGACCACCATCTTGTCCAGGGGGGCCACATAGCTGGCTACGGTGCTGCCGGGAAGGATGCGAGGCATATTGGCTGCTATCATCGCTCCCGCATCTTTAGTGGAGCACTTGTGCAGTTTATCAAAGTACAGAGATCCAGTGCGGATGTTCTCCGGACACTCCACCAGGCCCAGGCCCGAGGCGCCACCTTTGCACTCGTGATAGTCGGCATGGGCGAGATAGCTTTTCCCCTCAAGCCTCGCCCCCTGGACCATTGAGCAGTAGCGGAAGGGCCTCTCCACGATTTTAAGGTCCTGGGGGATCTCTTCCTCGCTCTTGAACAGTCTTACGCCTACGATATTGTCCCGGATTCCCAGGGAGGATTTCAATATGTCCGACATCTCTTCAAGATTCATCATAATACACCAGAAATTGAGTGGTAGGCATGGGATTTGGAGCTTGCGCTCTGGAATGCAACCCATTACATGCTCTTCATCCTCAAGAGAGCATTTATATCAGCCTGGATCGATCGGGCGGCACTTCCTTCATACCGAAAGGACATTTTTCGCCCTTAATACGAATCCCTGAAGGATGTCATCAGGCCGAAGAATATATAATATTTTGAAGTAAACGCACCTTTTATGGATGAAATGCTGAACAGCGCCGAAAATCAAGCAGGACCATGCGGGATCCTATGCGGCTCATGCCCCATGGGAGGCGGCACGATAGCCGAGGCAGCGGGCCGGACCAGACAGAACATCGCAGACTGCGAGATTCCAAACTGGGCTCCATTTGTGCCTGGGGGAGAGGCGATCGATTGGGCGGCAGTGGATCTGGGCCTGGCCTGGATGGAGGAACATGCCCGCTGCGCAGGATGCGAGAACGGCGGAGGCCCTCCCGACTGCACCATCAGGG
>DAIO01000185.1:0-4450 GCA_002498745.1 Methanosaeta sp. UBA533
AAAATAAAAATGATGGTATGGACAGTCTTGAAGACTGCCCGTACCTAAGGTTCAGTCGTTAGCGACAGTCATTTCCACTTTCTCCAGATCTCCAGTGTACTTGAACGGGCTCTGGTAGTCGTCTGTCACAGGCGTCTGCGGATCTTGTCCAACCTCCAAACCCTCTTCGAAGGAATAGCGTGCGGGCACTGTGAAAGGCATATCCACGCTTCCTTCCTCATTGCCATTGATGAAGAGCCTGCCTTCGCCCTTCCACCTTCCGGCCTTCTCGAACTCAAAGCCCAGGGTGGCCTCTCCCTCGGGCACCTCATTCATCGAGGAGACTCTGTAATGCTTCATATTGAAGAGATTGTAGTCGAAGATGAGGTGCTTGTCCTTGACATAGAGCGACAATCCTGCGAACCTGCCACCTATGGAGAAGAGAACGCCTTCGCTATCGTTTCCGGAGGTGTTCACATATGCAGTCAAAGTGTAGGAGCTGTTGCGCGTGTCGGGGATAGCTGGCTCCATGATCTTTTCTACTCCGGGCAAGTAGGTGAAGGTCGATATTCCTCTTGCCTGGAGAGCGGAGTACCTTGCGCTGGCGCGGTCATCCAGTGGCAGCACATTATACTTGCTTGCCTCGGCCCACCAGCGATCCTTCATCTCTTCAAGCTTGGCAGGATACTGGTCTGCCAGGTTGTGTACCTCAGAGACATCGTTGGTGAGGTTGTACAGCTCCCAGGTATCGTTTTGGAAGTCAGGGCCATAGTTTAGGTGGTGGAACGCAACCGCCTTCCAGCCATCGTACCATATGGCGCGGGTTCCCATCATCTCGAAGTACTGGACCTTCTTATGAGTAGGCTCTGTGGAGTTAGCGAAGGTATAGGCCAGGCTAATTCCTTCGATAGGCTTCTGGGTGACACCGTTGTAAACCTCAGGAGCGTCGAATTTCAGGACCTCCAGAACGGTTGGCACAATATCGATAGCATGACAGAACTGCGACCGGATATCGCCCTCGTCCTTGATGCCATCAGGCCAGTATATTATCATTGGGTCGTGAGTTCCGCCTTCATGGCTGGTCCACTTGTAGAGCTTGTGAGGGGTGTTGTCGGCCATAGCCCATCCCAGAGGATAGGTCGGGTATGACAGAGGTCCGCCAATCTCATCGATCTTGGAGAGCATAGTGCTGATATTGGTTATATTTCGAATGGGCAGGAAGTCGTTTTGGAACCCGGACGAGTCTCCTCCTTCGGACACCGAGTTTGCCCACATGACCATGTTAGTCCAACCGTTGGCGTCACCCTCTGGAGATGCGCCGTTATCGGATATCACCACTATCATGGTGTTATTGAGCTGGCCGCTCTCCTCCAGGTAATCCAAGAACCTTCCAATCTGCTCATCAGTGTAATCGATGTATGCGGCGTGAACCTCAGCAAACCTTGCATAAACCTTCTTCTCGTCTTCTGTTAGGTTGTCCCACGCTTTTACCCACTGGTCACGTGGCGCCAGATCGGTGTTCTCAGGTATGACTCCCAATTCCTTCTCTTTAGCCAGAGTCTGGTTTCTCATGGCGTCCCAGCCCATATCGAATCTGCCCTTATACTTATCGATGTAGGCCTCGGGAACGTGATGCGGCCAATGGCCAGCACCGAAGGCCAAGTAAAGGAAGAAGGGCTTGTCCGGTTGGAGGGATTTTCCGTCGCTTATGTACTGTATGGACTGGTTCACCAGGTCCTTGGAGAGATGGTAACCCTCCTCGGGGGTGGCGGGCGGCTTTATGCGGGTACTGCCGGAAACCAAGTCAGGATACCACTGGCTGGTGTGGGACTCAAGGAATCCATAGAACCTCTCAAATCCCCTGCTCATTGGCCACTGGTCGTAAGGTCCTGCTGCGTTGATAGAACCGGAAGGCGCAAGGTGCCACTTGCCCACGCAATACGTATCGTACCCTTGCCCAACCAGCATCTCTGGCATGGTCGCTGCCTCTTTGGACAGATAAGTCGTATATCCGGGGTAGCCCGATGCAAACTCCATTAAAGAACCGACCCCTACGGAATGAAGATTTCTGCCCGTGAGCATGCAGGCACGGGTTGGAGAGCAGATGCCAGTGGTATGGAAGTTGGTGTACTTGAGACCTCCTTGAGCCAATCGATCTATATTTGGAGTCTCGACAGGTCCGCCAAAGCATCCAAGGCCACCGTATCCAATGTCATCTAAAACCAGGAAAACTACGTTGGGCGATCCCTTTGGAGCCTTTACGGTCTCAATGGGACATGGTGTTGAGTCTGCATAAGTCAGGCCAATCTGAGGTACGCATTTCTCACCTGCCTCGGTTGTGCCCTGAGAAGAAGCGGACGTAGATTCGCTCTTTTCAGACTTGATGACCAGCACGGTCTCCTGCTGAGGCGAGATTACGTCCTCATTGGACACATCTGCCAGGGTCGAACTCTCAGATAAGACCTTTCTTCTATTCGTAACCAGTTCCAGGCCAGAGTCTTCCAGCGATCCGTTGCTGGAGCGACCCTTGGCATCGGCTGCTATCGTCTGGGTGATCAATTGGCTATCAGAAATCGCTAAAGCATCTGATGCTTCAGCAGAATTGCCGCTATCTGCAGAAAAGCTATCGGATGCTGCTATTGCGAATAAAAAAATCAAAAAAGCCATTGTCACTGTGGCTTGATTTGGAATTAGTATTCCTCCTTAACCCAAGGAATGCATCATGGTATAGATAATTATCCGTCTGGTGATCTTAACAAAAACACGTCATCGGGAGTATATAGATAGTGATTTTATCAAAATCCTCATGATAAAGTATCCCGCTACCAATTATGAATCCGTCAAATATTTCAAGCCAATTCTGTCTTTTCTCGCAAAAATTATATGACCTTCAATTGATCCGGGTGGCGGAACACCTTTGAAGAGGAGAAGATGGTGCAGACACTGTCTGCACAGCTCTCCTGGTCCCATTTCATATAAATCATCTTCATCAATAACTTTGGATCTGGTCGTCTGGGATCCATACCTCATGGGCTTCCTGGGGCTTGATACAGCGAGCGGGACCCGGGGGCGGCTATTCTCAGGTGCTGGAGAGGCTTATGCTGGAGCTGGGGTACGGA
This sequence comes from Methanosaeta sp. UBA533, assembly GCA_002498745.1. GTDB lineage: Archaea > Halobacteriota > Methanosarcinia > Methanotrichales > Methanotrichaceae > Methanothrix. The sequence goes on from DAIO01000185.1 coordinate 3,099, forward strand.
TTTCTCCTTCATCGCCCGACAGAAGCGTATGACCACCAGAGAAAGGGACTTCTATCTGGATCTGGGCGGTATATTAGTGGATTTCACGATTTCCGAGCCGACAATCTCCCCATCGATCAGCGATATTATGGTTACGTCCTTGTTGGGTATGCGGCCGCCGTCCTGGTAGCTTATATCCCCTGTCACTCCACTAAACCCTGAAGTATTTCCGAGGGCTTGGAGAATCGCCTCCGGATCGCTCGATCCAGCCCTGTCTATGGCCTCGGCCAGAAGTTTGACTGCATCATATCCCAAAGCAGAGAAGGCGTTCTCAGGTGGATAGCCGTACTCGGATTTGTAGGCCCGAACGAATTCACCTGTGCGGGAGGAGTTTTCATCCAGAAGGGCATGCGTCGAAAAGATGATCCTTCCCATCCCATCTCGCCTCAAGTCAAGCGAATCGAGGCTATCGCCGCCAAATATAGGACTATCAATGTTGGCCTTCCGCAGAGCTTCGATCACAGTCTTGGCCTCTTCCGGCCCTGCTGCAAGGTAAACCATCTCAGAATGCGCATAAGAGACTTCCTGGCTCAGAATCGCCGGATCTGAATCATTGATGAAGGCTTCCATGATGATTTCTCCTCCCAGATCTGCATATCGTTCCTTGAAATAGTAGGCCAGGAGGCGAGCGTATTCCATATCGTCGTCCACAAGAAGTGAGCATGTTTTGATTCCCATCTCATTAAAGGCATACTCAGCCCCCGCTCGGGCTTGGACATTATCGCCAAAGCATGCCAAAAACAGGCCTTCATTCTCCTCTGCCAGTCTGGGAGAAGTTGCGCCTGATGTGACAAAAGGTATCCCCGCTGCAGCTATAATCGGTCCTGCTGCTAAGACCATATCTGTGTCACTCAGGCCTATTATTGCCGAGACGTTTTCTGCGATAAGGGCTTTTGCGCATTCGCCCACACCTGCAGTATCGCTCTTGCCATCACATATGATCAGTTCGATCTCTTTGCCATCGATTCCACCAAGCCTGTTGATCTCATGAACTGCAAGCCTAGCTCCACTGGCAGACGGCAGATCCAAGGGCGATTGCGATCCCACCAGGTTGTATATCGCCCCGATCTTTACAGTCTGTTCAGATACTTCCTCCAGAACAAATTGATCCTGATCTGTTTGAGCCAATGCCATTGCCCCAATGATGCATATCTCTAATAGTGCAATAAAGGCGAGAGCAGATGCCATCCTACTAATATCTGGACTCAAGATGCATACCTCCTTTTCTTTTTGATTACTCAAGACAGGCCATAGTGCATTATAGTATCCACAATTTGAACTTTTGCATGCAACTCAAATCGTATGGAGCCAGA
>DAIO01000157.1:0-11294 GCA_002498745.1 Methanosaeta sp. UBA533
GCTCGACCATACCTCTGCTCCTGGGAATGCTCAATGCGGGCGTGCCCTTCGCCTCCGCCATGGCATTTCTGTTTGCCTCGCCGCTGCTAAATCCGGTGATAGTATCCCTGTTTATTATTCTCCTGGGGTGGAAGACAGCTATGCTCTATTTTGCCGTCACTTTCCTTGCGGCAATCACAATCGGCCTGGTTCTCGACAGTCTGGGATTCGCAGCACAGGTTAAATCTGTGGCCGCGGTGAGAGGCTGCTGCGACTGTAAGCCGGCTGAGGATGCAAAATCAAGAGTGCAGCGCTCAGCAAGGTTCGCCTTCAGCCTATTCCGCCAGCTTGTGCCCTATCTTCTCTTGGGAGCGGGAATCGGAGCCTTCATTCATGGATTCGTGCCTACGGAGCTGATTTCAAGCATCGCCGGATCGGGAAATCCCTTTGCTGTTCCCGTGGCGGCAATCATAGGCATCCCCATCTACATCCGGGCGGAGACCATGATCCCCATCGGCCTGGCCCTCATAGAGAAAGGGATGAGCACTGGAGCTGTGCTGGCCCTGGTCATCGGCGGAGCGGGCGCGAGCATCCCTGAGTTGACCCTCCTTTCCGCCATATTCAAAAGGAAGATGCTGGCAGCCTTTGTGCTCACCATCATCACAATAGCGGTTGCGGTCGGATATCTGGCCAACTGGCTGGCATTATAACGAATAAGAGTCCTGACGTCATCCCCCAAAGGTCTGAGAGATCCACTCCTTTATCTCATCTCTCACTTTTCTGAATGCCTGCATCTCCTCTTCCTTCGATCCTCTTGTAGCCGCCGGGTCCAGGAAGCTTCTGTGGATGACCTCTCTCGCACGAGGCGTTCGAGCGGGAAGCTCGATATCTGTGCTGCAGATGGGGCAGGCCTGCCTGGCCCGGTCGCATACTGTGACCGCCAGGTCGAAGATCGTATCCAGAAATTCCCCGGAGGATTTGGAGCGCTGGCCGGAGATATCAATTCCGATCTCGCTCATGGCCCGCACAGCGCGGGGATCGACTGCCGTTGGATCAACCCCGGAGCTATAGGCCTCATATCGATCGCCACACATGGCCCGCAGGAGCCCCTCAGCAATCTGGGAGCGGGCGGAGTTGTGAGTGCACAGGAACAGGACCTTCTTCTTCTCTTCTGCCGAACTGGAAGCAGAGTCTGATTTCATCTGATATCCAGATGCAGTCATGGTAAATCAGCATTTTGTCTGGTTGGATGATAATGATAAAAAAATTGAGTCAGAACGGATCGAAGCCCATTGCCGGAGGGCTCACCCCGATCACCTGAGAGGGACACTCCTCTGCCGCCTTCTTTGCGCATTCCTCTTGATCCTCAAAAGCGACTCCCTCATCCAGCTTCCCAGCTATGCGGAACTTCTCGGCGATTTGACTTTTGCCATCCTGTTCATTCTCAACGAAGAGATCAGGGCAGTCCCCCCAGCACTGGCCGCAGCTTATGCAGCCCTCTCTATCGATTGATACATTGATCATGAAAATCATCCCTGCCTATGCCAGGGCCAAGTTCTTCTTTTATCGCTTTAATGCTTTTTGGCGCAGGAGGCGGGTTTGTGCTAAAATTCTGTTGGGAGCCGGTTACATTAAAATCCCCTGCCTGCCATTCGCCCTGATGATGGCAAAACAGTATGGAGACCTAGAGGTGCTGCAGGAGATCGAGAATCTCTGCATAAGTCACCAAAAGATCACCCACTCTTCAGAATGCCGGGACTTCAACCATCGTGCAGCCCTATTGCTGCAGAGCCTGGAGGAGAAGGGATTTTTCCCCCTGGCAGATAGGATGATGGACCTTCTTGCCTGCTGCAATCCCAAGGACCTCTCCCAGTGCGACAGCGTGCAGAGGGCCAGGGACATACTGGAAAGATTGAGGTATCTGGCCAGGGAGAGTCTGGAAGACGATAGGAAATAATTCCAAAATCCCCTGCAATCCATCTGATTTCTGAATAAACCGCTTTTCGATAATGCAAAAGCCCAGCGGGAGGTGGCCTCCTCACCGCGGGGCATACTCTTTTCGCATTACCACATCTTGAACCCCAGATACCTCACCGCATAGATCAATCCGATGACGATCACCGCCAGACCGAATATCTTTGTGACATGCTTTCCAGCAGCGATGTACTTCTCACCGATCTGCCCGCCCACAGCTCTGGAGAAGGTGGCGATGGGAATCACCGGCACTCCATGGCCCACCCCGAAGACAAAGAGCATCAGGGCTCCGCCTATTGGCGTCACGTCCTGGGATATAAGCCAGATGAGTACCGGAAAGACCAGGGACACGGCACATGGGGCCCATCCCAGGGCAAAGAAGACCCCTAGAGTGAAGGCACCGATGAATGCCGAGTACCGGAAGAGGTTCATGGAGACTGAGACCAGTCTCTCCATAATCCCCTTCTTTTCTGTTGGCGTCTCCTCATCAATCGCTTCGGAATTGCCTCTGCCAAAAGAAAGGCGTGAGCGCACCGGCTCGATGATCTCCCCAATGGGCTTGATGATGTTTATCCCCAGGATGATCATCAATAGACCCGCAGCCAGGTCAAAGAAGCGGGCCTGGCGGATGAAAACGCCGATATCCGAGAGGAAGAAGCCCACAATGAAAAATACCGCCGCCATGCCCAGGGTGAAGGCTATGCCGATCATAAAGCCCTCTTTTGATGCCGAGGCGGTCTTTCTCAGATACTCGTCTTTCCTGCGGGCGGTCATAACATAAGAGAACATGGCCAGGAGAAGCGCTATGGAGCAGGGGGAGAGGGAGGTGACAATTCCCAGGGCGAACATGCCCAGATAGTTTATGCCCTGGCTGGAGGCGATTCCCTCGAATCCGGAGGCCTCGCCTGCCTCTATTCTCTCAAGACTGCTTTTCAACGACTCAGCACTCTGGATGCCGTCTATCTCTCCCTTGCCAAGTTGGTAGACGTGGTAGAGACCTGCCACATTTCCCTCTTTATCGATCAAGATCAGGGTGGGATTGGCAAATCCCCCATCCAGAGTTGAGTAGTCGATGTACTTGCCGGTGAGCAGATATGGGTCAAAGTCCTCAATCCAGGGCCAGGTGATATTGGCCTTCCACCAATCCTCAGCTAGTGCTCGCCCATCTAATGAGAAGGAGTTCTTCCGCACATTGAGGGTGATGATGTTCACACCGGGATTCTCTTTCGCCAGCCTGGATAGCTGATTGGTCTGGGCATCAAGAGCATTCTCGCACTCCCGGCAGAGGGGATTTTCTATGTTGGTGATATGGAGCAAAACTACCTCTCCCCGATAGTCAGAGAGAGAGACATTTTTTCCATCAAGATCCACTGCTTGAAAATCAGGGGCCATAGCTACCTGGGAAAGAGCAGGGGATGAACACATTAAGAAGATGGAAATTAAGACAGCAAAAAGTGTGACGGACCCCGATATCAGGGATTTCTTACATTTCGTGGACATGGCAACGATCCCTTTATCTGAGATCCGGCTTTAATTATCCCAGTCTGCGGAGTTCTCATCATATAGGCTTATGGCGTCCTCCACATAGTTCCTGATCCACTCTTCGCCTGTTACCTTATCTGTGCTGTGCCATACTGCAACGACCTCGTCTTCAGAATCAGGAGCCAAAGTCAATATGATGGTCAGAGGGACATACATAGTGCCGCCATCGGGATCATAGGCCTGCATGGCTTCGGTAGTCCTCTCATCACTGCCATCGGCACCCATCTCGAAGATCGTGATCCTCCCGTCGAATTCGTCGATTATCTTCTGCACGGCCTCGGTCTGTGGTACACAATAATCACATTCTTTATGCACATAGATCAGCACAGGCTTGTTCTCCAGAGCGTCCAATACCCAATCAGGATGGCTGACATCGCCGCCTGCACCCGTGGACTGATCGGGATATGCTGTCCACCAGTCATCGCTTTCCGATCCCACGGAGTATTCAGCTCCCGCGGCATTGAAGCCTAAAGCGATAAGAATTAATGCAATTAATGAGGCAATGCCATATTTTCTCGATACAATATCCATGATACACTCTCCTTTTCCCCACTCATTCCCATGCCGATCCAACTATCACATCGACATCTTGCTGTTAGTATGAGGAGCTAATCTCAGCACATCGACATTATTGGATATAAGACTTTCGTCAATTCGATCTATATAGACATACCCGAGGAAAACATTTACTTTAAGATCATGCATGGTATTATATTTAAAATAAATTATGAATCAATGGTTGTTAAATAAGATTTGCAGACAGCAGAAATACATATATCAATTTCAATATATATAATTATCGACAGATGTCGTACCTGCTCTTCATCGCCTGACTGGAAACTCTTATATATCGAGATTGCTGGATATGGTGTTGTATTGCTTATTTGAGGTCACTATGGAATGCGAAATATGCAATAGAAGCGGGAAATCCTTTTTCCTGGTTACACATAAAGAAAAGGGAAGAATCAGGATCTGCGGCGATTGCCTGCAGAAAGAAAGGGACAATCTCCTTGCTCAAAAAAGCTGCACATGCTGCTGAGGTGATAGGAGACTCATGTCATGCATATCCAAAGAGGCCGTCGACAGGATGACCAGGCTCATCGGCGATCGCGATAAGGCAGAATGTAAAGTGAACAGGCTGCGTTCCCTGACCATCGACCTGAACGAGGAGGAGCTCAAGACCGAATCCGAGATCTTTCAGGCCATGGCCGATCCCTGCCGCCTCAAGATACTCTCTCTTCTGCGGGAGGGGGAACTATGCGCCTGCGAGATCATGATCGGCGTGGACCGACCCCAATCCAGCACTTCTCATCATCTCTCCATCCTCAAGAATGCCGGTCTGATCAAAGAGCGCAAAGACGGAAGATGGTCCAGATACAGGCTCTCAGAAGGAGCAGTGATTGAGATGCTTAATCTGGCACAAATTATGAAAGAATCCAAAGACGAAAGAGGCAACTCCAATGACAAAAATTGATTTTACTATTCCTGCAATTCTCATGATTTCCTTATTAACTTTAGCTCCCCTGGCCAATGCAGGCTGCGGCTGCAGTGCAGGCACCTGGGATCCCAGCGGATTTCTAAACTCCGATCCCGGCGCAGGCCTGCCTAGTCAGCCCATCCAGTCCGTCCAGGCAGAAGGATCGCAAGGAAGCGCGGCAGCAAGCTCCAGCAGCACTCAAGATCCGCCTGATAGGCTGGCATCATACCCCAATGACAGTATCATGAAGCCCATGAAGAGCGTCTCCAGCTCTGATGTGATAATAGATGCATCCAACGGAGATGGCTATGCTGCATCTCATATCAAGAACGCCATTCACATCCCCAGCAAGGACTTTCTGGACAGCAATGGCAATCTCAAGGGCGATGAAGAGCTTTCCAGGCTCCTGGGTGAGGCAGGCCTCTCTAAAGAGGACTCTGTGGTTGTATATGGAAGTGCTGAAAGCTCCGGCGAGGCGCAGTTAGCATTCCTGATCCTGAGACATCTGGGGCAGGAGGATGTGAGGCTATTGGACGGAAGCCTGGATGACTGGGTGGCTGCAGGCCTGCCGGTTGAGGCCCAGGAGACTGTAATTCCCTCTGCAGAATATAATTCATCAGTCAGGCCGGGTATGATAGCAGAATACGATACTGTCAAGTCCGGCCAGGCTCGGATCGTGGACGTCCGGCCTTTTGTGGACTTTGGAAAAGGCCGCATACCTGGCTCCACAGCCCTGGACCCGGCCAATGTGATCAAAGGGGATAAAATCAAGAACGGTGGCGATCTGGCAACCGTCTTCAGCCGGCTGGAAAAAGATATGCCAATCGTGGTCTATTCCGATGACTACGGCCAATCTGCTCTGGTGGCTTATTCTCTGCAGCTCATGGGCTATGAGGCTGCCGTCTACTCCTGGGAAGACTGGCAGGCGCATGAGGGCAAGGGAGATGATGCTGATTCTAAGTACGTAAAGCTCGGCAAGACATAATTGCATTTTTTAAGGGGTGGTGAAGCGATATGTCAAGTGGATCAAGTGGGGTGAGCAAGGGGCTGGATTTTCTATCCCGCTACCTTACCATCTGGATATTCGTGGCCATGATCCTGGGAATCGCCCTCGGCTATTATGCTCCCAGGATAACTCAGTTCATCCTGAGCCTGCAGATCGGCACGACCTCAATTCCCATCGCCATCGGCCTTATCCTGATGATGTATCCGCCCCTGGCCAAGGTCAAGTACGAGGAGCTGGGACAGGTCTTTACAGATCGAAAGGTCCTGGGCCTCTCCCTGGTTCAGAACTGGATCGTGGGCCCCATTCTGATGTTCGCCCTGGCAGTGATCTTCCTGCGGGACTCGCCTCATCTCATGTATGGCATAATCCTCATAGGACTTGCCCGCTGCATCGCCATGGTCATCGTCTGGAACGAGCTGGCCTGCGGCTGCACCGAGTACTGCGCTGCCCTGGTGGGCCTCAACTCCATCTTTCAGGTCTTCTTCTATTCCATCTATGCATACATCTTCATCACCGTCCTGCCGGCAGCTTTAGGAATTGCAGCAGGCATGGCCGTGGATGTTACCATATCCCAGATCGCTGAAAGCGTATTCATATACCTGGGAATTCCCTTCCTGGCAGGTATAATCACCAGGTTCGGCCTGATTAAGGCCAGAGGAAGAGTCTGGTACGAGAGAGATTTCATCCCCAAAATATCGCCCCTGACTCTCATCGCCCTGCTCTTCACAATCGTTGTCATGTTCTCTCTGAAGGGCGACTACATAGTGCAGCTTCCCCTCGACGTTGTAAGGGTGGCCATACCTCTGGCAATATACTTCCTGCTGATGTTCTTTGTCAGCTTCTTCATGGCCTACAAACTGGGAGTTAACTACGAGAATACGGCCGCTCTCTCCTTCACCGCAGCCAGCAACAACTTCGAGCTGGCCATTGCGGTGGCGGTGGGCGTCTTTGGCATCGCCTCCCAGGAGGCATTCGCTGCGGTCATCGGCCCCTTGATCGAGGTGCCGGTCCTGATCGCCCTGGTGAATGTGGCTTTAAAGCTGAGGGACAGGTACTATCCTTCCGCCCAGGAAAAGATATTCTGTGAAAGCCCTTTGAAATATGAAGATGTGATATAAAATGACCGGATCGCCTGCTGATGTTAAGCTCGTGAGCAATGCCATGGCCAATGCTACGAGAAGAAAGATCATGGCCATGCTGGTGGAAAAAGAGAGAACAAAAGAAGAGATAGAGCAGGCAGTGGGAGGTACCATGCTCGACTACCACCTGCAAATGCTCATGCAAGCAGGCCTGGCTGACATGAGAGATGACAGGGTCGTCATCACGGATTTCGGAAAGAACTTCATGGAGACCAAGTCCGAAAAGCCGGCAGAAACGAAAAAAGACCTGGCTGGCACAAGACCCCTGCAGGTCGTCGATCTGCGTCAGCTCCTGCCCTGCATCGCCGACAGCAGCAAGTTCAGGATAATCGCCCGCTTTGATCCGCCCCTGGAAGGAGCCCTCAAGCTATTGGAGCCCCTCTTCCCCCGAGCCAGGTACTCAGATAGAATCGGCGCCCTAATAATCCAGAGGGGCAACATTCTGATCACCATCTATTCCACGGGCAACGTGACCATGACCATGATCAAGAGCGAGGAAGAGGCAAGGGAGGTTTTAGAGGACCTGAAAAAGACCATCAATGAGGCCATTGCTAAGGGAGTCACTCCCGTTCCGCGGGAGAAGGTCAAAGTGGACCATGCCGAGATCTACCAGTACCTCCCCAGGACCGACTGCCAGATCTGCGGCGAGCAGAGCTGCTATGCGTTTGCCATCAAGCTGGTGGGCAGGGAGACCGAGATTGATAAATGCACGCCGCTCCTCGATGCCAAATATGCCACCAATCTCGAGCACATCAGGACTCTGCTGGAGTACCTTTAAAGATGCCATGCAGGTGAGCAGTTGAAGACCTTGACCATCATCCTCACAGACGGGCCTTATATCTCCCAGTATTCAGATATGGCCTATAAGATCGCCTCCCGGGCACTCAATGTGTTCCACGTGAACATATTCCTCTACCTGGATGCAGTTCACATACCAAAGAGCGGCCAGAATCCCTCTCATTTTAAAAATACTGGCAAGCTCTTCCAGGAGCTGGCGGAAAGAGGGGCTGTGGTCAGGGCCTGCGCCAGATGCGCTGCTGCCAGAGGCTATCAGGCGGAGGAGGACGGAAGCTGCCCGGATTACCTTCTGGGGATAAAGATCACCAGCCTCTACAACTTGGCAGAGATGCTGGAGAAGAGCGACCGGGTGATTGCACTGTGAGATCGATCTTCTATCTTCTTGACAGCGCTCCCTATGGAAGCGAAAAGGCATATGGCGTTCTCAATGCGGCAGCGGTGAGCATCAAGATGGATGTAACAGTTGGCCTGTACGCGGATGGCGTATATCTTGCCCTTGCCGGCCAGAACTCCTGCCCTCTTGATGTGCCAAACCTCTCCGATATCCTCTATGCCTATCCCGAGCTGCGGGTCCTGGCGCACGAGCCCTCCCTGGAGGAGAGGGGCCTCTTGAGTCGTGGGCTGGTGGAGAGGGTGGAACTTCTCGATGAGGAGGATTTCATGAAGCAGGCCCTTGCTGCCGACGGCCTGATTGCACTATGAAGGTTGAATTATGGCAAAAAAAGATATTTTCCTTTTGACCAGGCCGCCGAAGAGTGAACGGGCAGAGCTGTGCCTGCGCCTGATGGAGCATGGCGATGATCCCGTTCTATATCTGGCGGGAGACGGGGTTTATAATCTTCTGGATGAAGCCCTCATGGGAAAATGGCCTGGAAAGGTTATGGCCTGCAAAGAGGACCTGGAAGCGAGAGGATTGCAGGCGGGAGATGGGTTGAATGTGCCTGAGGACTTCTACCAGCTCCTGGTAGAGGATATGGTCGAAGAGGGCAGTCGGATTTATTCTTTTTAAGGAATTTGGATGTGATTAACATATCAATGGATGGGGTTTTGGCAAGGAAGAACGGCAAGAAGGATTGCTACTACGAGTGGACCGTGGGATTTTGCCAGGTCAAGGTCGGAAAGTGCTCTATGGAAGTAAAAGGATTGGACGAATTATTCCAGGATTACTTCGAAAAGGGAATAACGGCAGAGGAGATTGAGGGCAGCGAAATGATCAGAGATGTAAAAAGGCAGAATTTCATTCCCGAGGATATCGAGGACCTGTATGAAGAGGCCCTCATAAAGGAGTACAAGAGATACTTTGAATCCAGGAAGAAATAGAGAAGATGGTTCGAGAGCATTTAACCGGCCAGAGAAAAATAGCGAATCTCTATCTCCGTAGCTTCGTAAGACGGGGCAAGATCCTGGAGATGAGGTTTCTTGCTGAGAGTTCCCTCTCAGACCTGGCCGCCCTGCAGTCTTTAGTAGTTAGCACTCTGCACGAAATTGAAATCTTCATGCCCCACGATGAGGAGTACCTCAGCCGGATATTCCAGACGGAGAACTCCGTTCTTGGGGTCCTGGCAGGGGAGAAGCTTGTTGCCTACAGCATAATTCGCTATCCAGGGATGGGGAAAGATAACCTGGGCCTGGATTTAGACCTGGCTGAAGAGGATCTGAAAACCCTCGCCCACCTCCAGGCCATTGCCGTCCACCCTCATTTCCGGGGATATGGCCTGCAACAGGAATTGGCCGCAGCCCACCTGCAGGTGCTGGAACGCTCAGGGTATGAGCACATCTGCTGCACCGTATCCCCGAAAAATCCGGTGAGCCTGAATAACCTCCTCTCCTGCGGGTTCAGGGTCAGGGCACTGAATCCCAAGTTCGCCGGCTGGTGGAGATACATCCTCTACAAGAATAAAAATTGGCCGATGACCTGTGCAGGTATGGCCGCCACCGGAGACGAAACCGCACTCAATTGCCTGAACATCGAATGCCAGAGAGATCTCATCCAGAGGGGCTTCGAGGGCTATCGAGTGGAAGGGAACGGCGAAAAATCTGAGATATTCTACAGGAAGAGAAGTACCCCGGCGATGGACAGCTCATCCCGCATCATCTCATAGCCATTCCTACCAGGTCCACCAGATCGATCACCCTCTCTCCTCCTCCCCCATCTCTCAGATTCCTGATACACAGCGGACAGGAGGTCACAATGTAGTCCACATTCGCCGGTACATCCTCCAGCCTCCTCCTGGCCATCTGCAGGGATAGATCTTTATATCCCGCTCGCACCCCTCCGCCTCCACCGCAGCAGCGGGCATCCTTCCTGTTTGATTTCATCTCCACCAGGCGGCAGATGGCTCTTATGACCTGACGCGGCTTCTCGTAGACCCGGTTGTGCCGGCCCAGGTGGCAGGGATCGTGATAGGTCACAGTGATATCCAGGGGCTTCAGATCGATCTCGGAGATGTGCTGGGCCAGAAACTCGGGCACACTCAATACCTCAAACTGATTCCCGTAGCTGTTCTTCAGTGTGGTATAGCAGCCCGCACAGCCGGTGATCACCGTTCTCGCTCCAATCTCCCTGATCTGCCTGGAGTTCTCTTCTAAAACCCTTCGGGCATCAAATCCCATCCGAAGCAATGGCGAGCCGCAGCACTGCTCTCCTGGCAGCAGTGTGGCTCCAAATCGGCTGAGGATGGAATAGGTATTCTTAGCCGTCTCCTGGTAGCGATATGTGTCCATGCAGCCCACGAAGTAGACATAATCCGTCCTATCCCTGACCAGGCTCCTGTCCTGGAGCCATGCCAGCCGGTCGTCCCCTGTGCCAAAGGTATTGCCGCTCTGGAAGATACTCCGGCTGAGAGCATCCTGCTCCGGAGTCATCCTTCCCTGGGAGACAAGCGATCTTCTCGCCCTCTCGATGATATCCGGAGGAGAGATGCCCGCCGGGCAGCTCTCAGTGCACAGGCCGCAGGTGGTGCAGGTGTTAAGGCTTCTGAGCACATCACCATCCGCTTGCAGGCGGCCCGAGGTGAGCTCCTTTATGATCATCATCCGCCCTCTGGTGTTGGCCGACTCCCAGCCGGTCTCAAGGAAGACCGGACAGACGGTGCGGCAGGTACCGCAGCGAACGCACAGATTGAAGGCTCTTTCATCCTGGTTCATGGTCTGCATCCTATTCTGTCTCCCTGAATCATCAAGAATAAAAAGATCTCCATCGAATCTGATTGAGGGAATATTTTGTGTGGCAAAGGATTGATCATCAATAATGCCGTCATTGGCATAAAGGAGGCTTTATGACTGAGGGCACCGGGAAAGAGAAAGGCTGCATCTTCTGCCAGATCGTGGCAGAAGATCTGCCATGCTACAGGATTTATGAGGATGAACTATCACTGGC
>DAIO01000019.1:0-7714 GCA_002498745.1 Methanosaeta sp. UBA533
CCCCATCCCCCCTAATAAATATTTGCAGACGATTTTCGGCAAATTGAATGGCCTCTGATTCTCTATTCCCGGGATTGAGATTGAAGGAGAAGATCCGCGAGAATTTATCGCAAAAAAATACGAGAAAAGAAGATAAAAAGGATATTTTCAGGATCCCTTCAGGTCCTCCCTCTTGGTGATATCCTTGATCTCCTTTTTCAGCTCCTCGGGCAGGCCCTTAATCTCCACATCCAAAAAGCCCCGAACTATGACGCTCGTGGCCTGCTCAGAGGAGAGGCCCCGGGACATCAGATACTCCAGCTCCTCCTCTGAAATGCGGCCCACTGCGGCCTCATGGGACATATCCAGATCCCGGCTCTGGCCGTCCAGCTCAGGAATTGAATAGATTCGGCCCTTGTCGGATAAGAGAAGCCCAACGCACTCCAGATGGGCTCTGGCACCAGGTACTCTTCCGGTCATCCTTCCTCGAGCGATTACATCCCCGCCCACGCTGACCACACGCGAGATGGATTCTGCGCTGGTGTCAGGAGCATCGAGATTTACATTGCTTCCCACATCTATATTTCCCATCGAGGAATAGATCACCGTATTGAAGCTGGCCACAGCTCCCCGGCCGGCAAGCGTTGCCGTGGGGAAGGTCTGAAGGGTCTTCACTGGCCGGAGCAGGATGTAGTTATTGGACAGAGATCCGCCCTCGGCAATGGTGATTCCCGTTCTCGGTCGCACCTCAACCTCCTTTCCCCAGCTATGCACCATGGTAAAGCTCACGCGTGCATCCTTCTGGATGTAGAATTCAGAGACTCCTGCATGCAGTCCCCTCTGAACATGGGCGGGAGTGGTGCAGCCGGTGATGACATGCAGCTCAGAGCCCTCTTCGGCGATTATGACATTATGCACCCGCTGGTTGAGATTGGATGAGCCCAGATAAAGGCAGCTTTTTATCGGGAAGACTGTCTTCATGCCCTTCTTGGCCCGGATGAAGTAGCCTGCCGGAGGGGCCCGAGCCACGTCTGCCGTATACTTGTCCGCATCCGGAGCCACCAGCTTCCACCAGTAGTCCTGCAGGAAGTCGTACTTCTTCAGGGCAGAGGCCATATCCATGATCTCAACCCCTTCGTAGTTGGACTTGGCGACTACCGGGGTCTGATCCATCTGCACATAAGCGCCTGAGGATTCTGAATCCAGTTTCACTCCAACGTCCAATGCCGCCTTTTTTACATCATCAGGGAGATCTTCGGCACGTTCCACAATGCTCTGGGGTTTAGCTTCGGATTCATAGGTGTCCAAATCCACATCTGTGCCGTAGAGGGCCTTTTTCTCTCTTGCTTTGCGGGCTCTTTCCTCTATGCCGGACATGCGCACCCCACACAACCCTCGTATCCGCTTTTCTTGATCTGCTCCAAGATCTCGCCCGGATTTCCGCTGCATACGATCGCACCGCCCAGCATGACATGGGCCCGGTCTGCCTTCATATAATCCAGGATATGGCCGAAGTGGGTGATAATGATCCCCGATTTCGTCCGGTAGCTAGGTCGCTGATCCTTCTGAGTGAGCTGGTTTATGGCATCTCCTATGAGCTTGATGTTCTCCAGGTCCACCCCCGAGTCGGGCTCATCCAGCATCACCAGGTCCGGCTGCTGGGCTAAAAGCTGAACCATCTCCGAGCGCTTGACCTCTCCGCCAGAGAAGCCGCGATTGACATCCCTCTCTGCGAAGGCCTCAAAGTCCATCTTTTTGAGAATGGAATCGCTGTCTGCCTGGGGATTGATGATCGTGATCAGGTCTTTGAGCCTCAGGCCGCGAATGGCCGGCGGCCGCTGAAAGGCCATGCCTATGCCCAGGCGCGCCCGCTCGTCCATAGACATGTGAGTGATATCCTTTTCTTTAAATATAATGCGCCCTTTATCGATGGTGTACCTGGGAATACCGGCTATGACATTCAAGAGAGTGGTCTTGCCCGTCCCATTGGGGCCGAAGAGGGCATGGGTCTCACCACTGTTTATCCTAAGGTTGAAGTTCTTCAAAACCTGCTTACTGCCAATGCTGACCGACAGATCTTCAATCTCCAGCAGCCGCATCACCTCCAATTACCAGTTAAGTCTCTCTTTAGGATTATATTACCTTTTGCTGCAGTAGAGAAAATGATCCAGAGAATTCAATCCAGAGCACCCTGTGCCACTGCCTCCAGCTCATCGATCGCATGGCAGATGGATGCATAGCTCATCACCACTCTGCCTGCCACAGTATCCTGGCGGCCCAATAGCCTGCAGAGAGCGAGGTCATACTCCCCAGGGTCGATCTTCCTCTTCCCCAGGTACTCGTGGCCCCAGGGGCCGGACACCAGATACTTGTTAAGCGGATCGGAGGTGCTCGTATAGTGCTCCAGCATGCCCGCGGCGGGATCGTCCATCCGGTCGAAGCTCTTTTGCAGGGCAAGAGCCCTCTTCTCCAGATCTGCCTTGCTGGCCAGGCGGGGGCGCCACACCAGCTCCTCCAGAGCCTGCAGCTGCGCAGAATCCAGGTTGCGGCGGGCAAAACCAATGGAGTTTTTCAGACCCCTGCCATAAGCCTGCTCTATGGCCTCTCTCCTCTTCTCCCAGTCATCCTGGTCGGCATCCAGACTTCCCCTTCTCTTCTCCTCTAATGCTCTCAGAGCGGCTTGAGAGGAATCCAGGCTCCGGGTCACCGACTGCACATAGACCAATACCTTGCCCAGGCCCGAAGAGAACGGGCCCTGCAGCAGCGGCTCAATCAGGCCTTTTATCCTCTCTGTCGCAGCCAAAGGATCTACGCTCATATTCCCCTACCACATCAGCCGGGATGGGATGTTCTGCCCAGCCAATAGAGTGCTCGCATCCTCTCTATGCCGGATGATCTCCCAGCGGTCCTCAGATACCAAAACTTCTGCCGGTCTCGGCTGGCCGTTGTACTGGGAAGCCATGGAGAAGCCATAGGCACCAGCATCCAGGAAGGCCAGGGTATCGCCCCTCTCCAGGCGAGGCAGACGGCGGTCCCGGGCCAGCAAATCGCCGGTCTCGCAGATCGGGCCGACGATGGTATAGGTCTCCTCTCCCTGCTCTCCTGCACGGTTGGCCGCCAGCACATGATGATAGGAGTCATAGAGCATGGGCCGGGCGAGGACGTTGAAGCCGGCATCCACTGCCACGAAGTTGACGTGCGCCCTCTTGACCACATTAACTCCCGTGAGCATGATAGTGCTGTCCGCCACTATGCTCCTGCCCGGCTCCAAAATGAGCTGAGGGAAGATTCCCAGATCCCGGCAGCTATCCTGGATGACCGGCAAGACGGCCTTTGCCAGATCCGAGGGCAGGGGGGCAGGGCTGTCTGGTTGGTATTGGATGCCAAGGCCTCCTCCCAGGTCTATTCTTTCCACATTCCAGCCCTCAGCCACCACTGCTCTGGTGATGTCCATCATCCTTCCCGCTGCCTCGGCGAAAGGAGCGGTGTCCAGAATCTGGCTGCCGATATGGCAGTGCAGTCCCACTGGCTTTACCCCTTCAAGCTCCATCGCCCTCTTATAGGTCCCGGCCACCTGCTCCGCAGGGATACCGAACTTTGAGGATCTCAGGCCGGTGGCGATCTTGGGATGGGTTTTTGGCGATACATTGGGATTGACCCGAAAGAGGATCTCAGCCTCTGAATCCAGGTTACGGGCGGTCCTGGCCAGGTGCTCCAGCTCTTCATTGGAGTCCACGGAGATGCGAACCCCTGCCTGGAGGGCAGCTATGTGATCCTTCTCGCTCTTGGAGTTGCCGTTGAAGAGGATCATATCCCTGGGAATGCCAGCCAGGCGAACCAGGGAAAGCTCTCCTGCAGAGAATATGTCCGCCCCCATTCCCTCCTGAGCGGCGACTTGCAGAATGGTGAGGTTGCCATTGGCCTTCACCGCGAAATATTTCTCTGCATCAGGAAATGCTCTATGATAGCGGCGGATGTTCTCTCGCAACCTTCTCTCGGAGGTGACATATAGTGGAGTGCCCTCCTCCGCGGCCAGACGGCAGCAGTCGACGTCCTCGATATAGAGGTGGTTGTCTATAGTGGTGAGATGATCTTTGGATCCAAACATAGAATCCCATGATCTCTTCTTGATTACTAAATCGTTTCTATTAAAGCTCATTTCATCGACTTCAACCACTTATCAATCTCCCTGGCGGCGATCTCCTTTCCTCCCAGTCCGAACGCCAGGGCCACGGCCACAGCGATGGCGCCCAGCAGCAGTCCAAATGCCAGGTTGATGATCTCATTCGCCAGTCCCATGTGCCTCAGGGCCATGGCTCCGGAGAATATCAATACGGAAATCCTGGCCGCCTGAGCGAGCATCTTCGCCTGGCTGGTGTTGCTGGCCATCACTGTGTCATAAGCCAGATTGGCCAGGTAAATGCCGGTGGCCAGTATCACCAGTCCCACCAGAACGCGGCCGGCGAAGATGATGAACTCATAGATCAGGTCCGCCATCAGGGCGAAGTTGAGGATTCTGGATGCCTCTATCAGGGCGAAGAGCATTATGGCCACCAGCACCAGGCAGCCTACCACCTGAGAGGGCTTTCTCTCTCCTTCTGCCGGCTCCTTTCCCAGACCCAGCCAGACCAGTATGGAGTCGAATCCCGCTGCCGCCAGTAGGTTAGTGACCAGCTCTGCCACGATCTTTCCAAGCACATAAGCGATGGCCAGGATCAGAATGGCCCCGAAGGCTGAGGGAAGTGCAGCCAGTATCTGGTTGAGCATATTAGATAACGGTTGGGTGACAGATACCAGGTCCAGGGCCTGGAGGGCTGCCATGAGGACGGGGATCAGTATCAAGGCATAGACGATCAGGCCGATCAAACCGGCCAGCCCTCGTTCTCCCAGTACCCGGGAAAGGCCCACCTTCTCGCTCAGCCTCTCCGAGCCGACTGCCAGCAGCAGGCCGGTGAGGATCTTTTGCACGATGCGGGCGAGAAACCAGCCGACGAGGAGGATAGCTGCTGCTGCCAGCAGATTGGGGAGGAAGCCAAGCATCTTGGACATCATCACCTGCAGGGGCTCGAGAAGCCCGCCCAAAGAGAGGGCATTGAGGACCATGGGCAGGAAGAGGAGGAGCACAAGGTAGAATACGATCTCGGAAATAGTCTGGCTCAATGGCATCTCCTTTCTCTCCAGACCAGCCTTGCTGCCTATGTCCTCATCGATGTTTGCAGATCGAAGAACTGTCAATACCACCCTCTTGAGAACCATCGCTAAGACGATAGCGACGATCGCTATCAATAGGGCGGCAAAGAGCTTGGGAATATAGGCGAAGACCACCGTTAGCATCTCATTTAATGGCTGAGCAACCAGAGTTAAGCCCAGAGTCTCGAAAAATGCTACTATAACAAAAAATAGTAGAACATAATAAATTATCCGAGTAATCCATCGATTCGAGTCTATGGATCTGGCCCTTTCCTCGCCCACTGCCACCCGGGCTATTTTTTCATCCATTGCAGTGCGGCGCAGCGCTTTGCCAATGAGAGAGCTGACAATCAAAGCTACGATCCACCCCACAACAAGGATGATCAAAGCACTAAAGATATTGGAACTCATAGGTCCAAAGATCTGAGTTACCTGATCGCTTATTCTCATAAGATCACCATTCATTTCAGATGCAAATTTCAAAGCCTGTTTGAGCAAAATGCTATTAACAATAATGTACAATACCATTACTTAAAGATAGTGGATGATTAGCGCCCGGATATTGGATCTCAGGAATAAAACCGGCACTTTAAAGACTAGTCTGTAATTAATTTTTACAAAAATGAGTGATATAATAACCACACGGACGATGAATCCGGGGGAACACAATTCAGTATGTGAATCCAAAAAAATTGTGGGGATGAGATCAAGCTTATAGAATTTGCATTTTTCAGTAAGTCTTGGGCCACTACCACTCCCATTTCGCGTCTGTTACCCCTTGCGACTTCAGCTTCTCCTTCAGCTTCTTGCCCTCTTCCTCAGTATCGAACTTCTGCTCAACCTTTTCTCCTTTCTTATCGGTATAGGTTACTTTCATCTTAACACCCCATAGCTTATAATAGCCTCAATTGATAAATAGGCTTTTGCCTTATAGAAAAGCAGGCAAAAGACCCCTCTCCTTTAGGGGAGGGGATGAATGCCGTACCTGATGCTACTGAATCCTGGACTAAAAACTATATCTATTTAGGGGTCCATGACTATATTGATGGAAAAAACAAGATACTCGCACTATAATATCAACTACCATCTTGTATGGATACCAAAATATCGCAGAAAGGTCTTAGTTGGTGCTATCAAGGCGGATCTTGAGACATTCATCCGCGAAATAGCGGATAAGATGGAAGCAAAGATCGAATCTCTGGAAATCCAGCCTGACCATATCCATCTCCTCGTTTCGGCTCCTCCGAGATATTCTCCTGCAAACCTGATCAATGCCTTCAAGGGTGCTACATCAAAGCGACTGAGAAACAAGTATCCATATCTCAAATCTTTGCCCTCGATGTGGACCAAGACGTACTATGTAGGCACTGCTGGTAACGTTTCGGCTGAAGTAATCAAGCGATATATCGAGGAGTGCCAGGGATGAAGACGGCCTACAAATTCAGGATGTATCCTAATAGGCAACAGGAAGTTCAATTAGAACTAACGCTTGATACTTGCAGGCATCTGTACAACACGGCATTGGCTGACAGAAAGAATGCCTATGAAGTTGATGGTATCAGCCGGAGCTATGAGGACCAAGCAGCCATGTTGGTAGCTCGGAAGAAAGATGGAAACTTCAAAGGAGTCTTCTCCCAGGTTCTCCAGGATGTGCTTAGGAGGCTAGACAAGTCTTTCAAGGCTTTCTTCAGACGTGTTAAGGCCGGAGAGAAACCAGGGTATCCAAGGTTCAAAGGAGAAGGCTGGTATAAGTCTTTCACCTACCCCCAAGTAGGGTTCAAGATCGAAGGCTCAAAGCTGACTCTTTCCAAGATCGGGTCAATCAGGATCTTCAAGCATAGGGAAGTCGAAGGCAAGATCAAGACCTGCACCATCAAGAAAGATCTCATGGGGCACTGGTATGCGATATTAGTATCTGAGATGGAAGATGTTCCTCAGCTCGGACCCAAGGTGGCTATTGGCGTAGATGTTGGATTGAATAGTCTGGTTGCTCTATCTACTGGTGAGACTATCCAGTACCCCAAGTACTATGTTCAGGCCGAAAAGAAACTTGCAGTAGCGCAAAGAGCACTTTCTAGAAAAAAGAAAGGATCGGTCAACAGGCAGAAAGCTAAAGCAAAAGTAGCCAGGATAAGTAACAGAATTCGGAATCTCCGGGATGAGTTTCTACATCAGGTATCCCGGAAACTGGTAGATTCTGCTGACCTAATAGTATTTGAGAATCTCAATATTTCAGGTATGCTCAAGAACCATCACCTAGCGAAGCATATTCAAGACCATGCATGGAGCAAACTAATCCAGTTCACTCAAAGCAAAGCTGCAAAGGCTGGCAAAGTAGTAGAACTGGTAGATGCAAGATATACCTCTCAAAAGTGCTCCCAGTGTGGTATAATAGTTCCTAAGACGCTGGCAGACCGAGTCCATCTTTGCCCTAACTGTGGACTGGAGATGGACAGAGACATCAATGCCAGCTTGAATATCCGCACCCTCGGACTGAGGGAAAGAGCCTATAGAGATACGACTGTTTTCGCCGACTCAATTTTGA
>DAIO01000128.1:0-2954 GCA_002498745.1 Methanosaeta sp. UBA533
AGCCCCTTTAACATCGCTCTTCTCGCCCTTAGCGGGAGCTGCTTTGTTAATGGAGTGAGCCGACTTCATGCCCAGGTGAGCAAGAGGATCTTTCAGTCCCGCTATCCCCGCTGGCCGGAGAATGAGGTGCCTATTGATTACGTTACCAATGGGGTCCATATTCCAACCTGGGATTCTCCTGTAGCCCAGAGATTATGGTCCTTGAGCAGTCCGACCGAATGCGGTCCGGACTGCATCGATTACGAGGCAGGAAAGATAGCCAGGCAGAGCGACCAGGATATCTGGAACTTCAGAGCTCTTGCCAGAAAAGACCTGATCGATTATGCTCGCAGGCGTCACGCCCGGCAGATGCAGGAGCATGGCGCAAATCCAGAGGAGATCGAGGCCGCCAGGCACGTCTTGGACCCCAATACCCTCACCATAGGCTTTGCCAGGAGGGCAACTGCCTACAAGCGCACCAATCTTCTCCTCAGGGACGAGGAGAAGCTGGTCAGTATTCTGACCAATCATGATAGGCCGGTTCAGCTCTTGATGGCTGCAAAGGCTCATCCTGCAGATGTCGCTGGGAAGGAGATGGTCAAGCAGATGGCCAACTTCGCCGACCGGCCGGATGTAACGGACCGGGTGATATTTCTCGAGGATTACGATATCGATTTGGCCCAGCATCTGCAGGCGGGAGTGGATTTATGGATTAACACTCCACTCCGTCCCAATGAGGCCTGCGGGACGAGCGGCATGAAGGTTCTGGCCAATGGCGGGCTGAACCTCTCCACTCTCGATGGATGGTGGGATGAGGCCTATGACCCACGGGTTGGCTGGCTGCTGGGAGATGAGGGGGATGAGATTGAGTCCCCTGCAGGCTTTGGGCCGGAAAGAGATGATTTAGATGCCCGGAACCTTTACCGTCTGCTGGAGGAGGAGGTAATACCGCTCTTCTACCAGCGGGACGATCAGGGAGTTCCATCATCCTGGGTGGCAAAGATCAAGGCCAGCATGACTGAGCTAACCCCGCGCTATAGCGGCAACCGGATGATGATAGAGTATGTAGAGAAGGTCTACCAGCTGGCAGCTGACGCCTATAGAAAGAGGGCAAAAGAGGGAGCAAAGCTGGCGAAGGAGCTGGTGGGTTGGCAGAAGCGGATCAACCAGTGCTGGAGAGGCGTTCATTTTGGCCATCTGAAGGTGACCGGGGACGAGGAGGATTGGTGGCACTTCCAGGTAGAGGTATATTTAGGCGATGTCTATCCAGATGATATTCAGGTGGAGCTTTATGCTGATTCTCTGCCCCAATCCAGCCGGGGAGAGGAGACGAGGCCGGCGAGGATCCTTATGGATCAGAAGGGGCTGCTAGCAGGTTCTGTCAATGGATTCGTATATTGCGCCGATGTTCCGGCGAACAGGCATGCGGAGGATTATACTCCTCGCATTGTGCCCTATCATCCGGATGCATTTGTTCCCCAGGAGGATTCGCATATCCTATGGATGCGCTGATCAGCCGTTTTAAGGTCAAGATCTCTCAGAGATGGAGCCAGCTTGTAGACCTCATCCAAGGCCAATTGCTTTCCTTCCATGGAGATCGCATATCGCATTCCGGGCTCCGCAATCAGCAGTGCAATCGGGCTTAATCTGAATCCAAGCAGACGATCTCCTGCGACGATGACCAGGATCTTGATGATGGGATAGAGCACTCTGGATCCTGCCCTGATCTCTGCTCCAGCCAGGATATGTGTCTGCATCTCAGGGATCCATTTATTTTTATTCATCTATGAGGCACCTCTCCATACAGCTCCTCTTTATACAGCTCCTCTTTATACAGAACCTTTGCATCACGAATTTTCATTCAGCGCCCCCAGCCGATAGCATCCTTTATCAGCGATCTTATCTCCTTTTCCCGCAGGGCGGAGATAATCGCCGCCGGGATATGGATGGGACGCATTCTGGCCTCTGCCAGAAGCTCTCCCTCCAATCGCTCTTCTTCAAAGAATGGCTCGATCTGGATATCCGCTCCAAGATAACTGAGAAAAGCTGCTATAGACCAGAGCCTTCCAGTCAATATGGCAGTCTCGGAAGGATCATCAAGCCCCAACTGCAGGTGACAGCGGATGGTCTTGAAGTGGAATGATCCAAAGAGATCCCGGATAAGATCTATAAAGGCGGGCATGGCCGCCAGCACAGACCTGATCCGGCGAACGCTTATGCCGTCGGCATCGCTCTCTTCGATAGCCTCCGATTCTCCGCCCATTCCGCCTGAGTCGGGCTGGCTTTTATCTTGCCCTTCTTTATCCTTCTTATCCTCCTTTTCATCATCTTTTTCATTCTCACCCCCGGTTATCGATGCAATAAGATCGAGGGCTGATGGAGCGGAAATCTCTCTATACAGCAGTCTGATATTATGCCACGATATCCAGAGCCTCCCCAGAAGCTGGGTCTCCTTGCTTCTCAAGTCACCGCCTGCGGATATTCCCAGCCATGATCCTCTCAGCGTTCCCTCAATCAGTTGCCCCTCTTTGCAGAAGAACAGGCAAAGATTAAAGGGAATTATCAGAAGGATTATGAGAAGAGAGATGAAAAGCATTAGGATTAATGCAGCTGATGTTAAAAGGCCAGGGGGCGATATCCCTGTCAGAATGTGCTGGGTCAGTGGCAACAAGAATGCCTCAAGCTGAGTTAGATCCTGAAATTTTCCTTTGAGATCCGTTCTAAGGCATCTAATCCAAGGCTCTCTATTCGACGAGCACCGCAGTCTCTCGAGAGGATCTCTTTTCTTTCCGATCCTTTTCTTTTCTCTCCTGGGAGGGAGCAAATCTCTCCAGGATGGATTGAGCAGCACTGGCTATCTCAGCCAGGGGCTGGTTGCCTGAGATATGGCCGGATAGAGGAATCACCTTGACACCATCTTCACCGGGAATCCCTTTGAACACAACCACAATGGCGATGGGTATGACCCCCACTCC
>DAIO01000016.1:0-6108 GCA_002498745.1 Methanosaeta sp. UBA533
CGAGTAGGGCTGAATAGTTACTAATATTATACGAATAATGCGACACAGCATAATTTTCAAGAAAAGCCACCTAATCCGGAGGCAAGCGCCCCTGATACCAGCCCCGTCCTGGGGCTCCCGGCCCCCCCGGGCGGCAGGCCCACGCTGGCACGAGCGTCCATGCGAGAGCGCGCACGTGCTCGCCTCGGCAGGAGATGCCAGGCTCTCCTATGACAATCGATCCAAGCGAGAGTGAAGTCGGTACCTCTGCCAATCCCTGCTTAAAGATCCTCAATCGCAGCACTTGCCGTAGTCTGACAGGCATCCAATGCCAGCAGATCAACCTCTCCCGCAGCGAGCGACTTGGCGAGCAGCTTTCCTTCATGAAAAGCCTTCATGATGCGATCGATTTTTCTTTGAGTATCTATGGAGTAATATGCCTCATCGCAATTCGGACAAACAAATGCCGGGATGTTCTTGATTACCACTACCTGCTCCCCAACTTTAGCCATAAATTCTGTTGTTCCTTCTCGCATTTTGCTTTTGCACAAGAGGCATTCACAGGGATTCATTTTATTTCCTCCGCCTACTATCGATCCACTCATCTTCATTTGGCAAATATACAGTCACTATTATCAGTTGATCTTTGCAGACTGCCACAACTATATGATGCGGTATTCCCCTCAATTGCCCCAGCATCAGCACGGCTGGGCAGCGGTATTCGTCATGAAATAAATGATCGCATCTTATTATGCAGGATATCATCATCACCCTTATCGACCGTAGCAACACCGCCATATACTATTATGTAGAAACCGCTGATATCGCTATCAAACCGCCTTCATCAAAGGGCTTGTTTAGTTTAGGCATTAATTAGGTTGCCGGAGTGAACTCAAATGGGAATCGAATGCGGTAAATATCCTACCGCCTCGATCCATTCCCAGCCCCGATCCGGGTCGCCGAAATGCTAGCCTCATAATTTTTTAGCGAGCCTTCCTGCTATCAGGTCCTCCAGCCCCCTCAAAAAGCCGCCGCTTTCGGAGAAAAGCCCCCGGCAGCAAGCCCGCGCGGGCACGCGCTCGCCCATGCGAGATCACGCACACGCGCGCGGTGCCCGGCGAGCGGCTGGCCATACCGGATCACGAAGATTCATCGACATCACTTTATAAGGTGTGAAAGCCATATTCATTTATCCATGAAGGACAAATAATGACGTTGGTGAGACGATGGGTTCCGTGATCAGGGCAAGATACGAAGACAAAGTCCTCAAGCCCCTTGGGGAGTTGAACCTAAAAGAAGGTGATGAGGTCGAGATAAGCGTCCAGAGGAGCGCTACCAGCAGAATCTTTGGAATCGTAAAGTGCTGGGAAGGGCTAGAGGAAGCTCATGAAGACTACGAGACAAGTGTTTATTGATGCCAATATCTTCACCTACCTTCTGACAGGCCACCCCACCTATGGCAGAAGCTGCCAGAAGCTTCTGGAAAAGGTTGAACGAGGATATATCGAGGCATTCGTCTCGCCTCTGGTCATCGATGAGGTTTCCTATGTCCTGATGGTCCAGACTGCCAGGAGAACAGGAGGCCCGCAAGACGCAAGATCAATAAAAAAAGCGATGAAATAAAAATTTTTTAATATCGTACGGATTTATATCCCGCTTGGTTAGGCTTTCGCTCTTATGGCTGATGGAAAAGAAGAAAATATCCGCATCAATGGCTGCTCGCAGCATAGCCATTACTCTTTTCCAAATGCCTTCTTTATGCGAACCATCATCTGGTCATGCTCTTCTTTGGAGACTTTCCAGAGTATCTTGCCGTGGATGTCTGTTGCTCCGCCGTAAGGCATCTGGTTATCATCTAAATCGTAGTACTGCTCTGGCATCTCTTCGGGAATGAGCGACTCCTCCTTCGAATAGATGCATTCTTGTGAATTAGCCAACAGAAATCTAAATGATATGATTCATATTTAAATTGATCCATCACCTGCTAAACTGCGATGATGCCCCGGAGGCCCTGCCACGGGCGGAGCACCCTGGAGCGCGAGCCTTGGACCCGAGGCAAGGATGCAGCGCTCTCGATAGGCTGCCGGGCGAGGCTAGCCCAAGGCCCGCAAGGATCGTTAGGCTGGAGACGGCCATAACTCTCTGCCGAGAAGCTTGGCGTAAGGTATATTTCCATAACCGCTTAATAGACCTCCACATGTTCAGTGAGTATATCGAGGCTGCACTAGAACGGGCGGTTTACAAGATCATCGATGATGAGGAACCCATCTTCGTCTCAGTGCCAGAGCTTCCGGGCGCCTGGGCTACGGCGAAGACGGTTGAGGAGGCCCGCAAAGAGCTTATCTCGGTAATTGAAGGCTGGATAGCTCTCAGGCTCCGGATGGGGCGATCCATACCATCAATTGGCGGCCATACGATAACTGCATCAATTGAGCCGGTGAGCGTTATTGAGTAGACTTGTGCCGATATCTAGAGCCAAGCTTATCAAGCGATTGAAGAATATCGGATTTGAAGGACCGTTTCCGGGTTCTGACCACGACTATATGGTTCGTGGAGATAATTTTGTGCGCATACCGAACGATCATCGGCGAGAGATCGGTGCAAATCTCATCGTGGAGATTCTTCGGGAAGGTTCAATCTCTCGTGATGAGTGGCTCTCCGTGGATTAGCGATCCTTTTGTTCGGCTGCATATCTAGATCTAGCTGTATCATCCAGACCTCAAAGAGCAGCCCCTCACGGAGGCAAGCGCACCCGACCGCAGGCCCGACCGGCCTCCCGGCCCCCAAGCGGCAAACCCACGCGGGCACGCGCGCCCATGCGAGAGCACGCACGAACGCTCGCACGATGCTCGAGATCTGCGGACAAATTTGTAATAGGGACTGTCATTTTATCCAATATTTCGTTCCAACCTCTTTGCCAGCTCATACACATAGCTACGATCACCCATCAATTCCAAATAAACGTCCTCGCCCCTGATGCTGAATAGCACCCGATCGTTCCCGATTCTCTTGCGATAAAGCCTCTGGAGAGGCGGCTTGAGCCTGATCACATCCCCTTGAAAGGGTCACTTCTCATTTCATGGAGGTGCTTCAAAATAGCTTTCTGACGGCCACGGTCTTGTGAATTCAGGTAATCGCTAACGGCATCGGAGAGAAGAACATTATAGCTCATCCTCTTCGAACCCCAGATCAATCATGAGCTTACTTAAGGGTACAGCCTTTCCCTCTTTATATTGCCTGTCTGCAGATTCGAGCACCTTCATGACGATCGGGTCCCGAAGGATATCCTCCGTCTCAGAATCGCTAGCGCTCTTGCGCAATCCTGCCGCAGAACCGGCTGGCTTGATCGTCTTTCCTCTTCTCATGCAATCTCCGCTAATGACACGTTTTCATCAAGTATAAGGTTTTGGATCTATACGCATCGAAATATCCGATCTTCAGGTACCGGTTCTCATCCAGCCAGCCTGAGCCAGATTGAGAAGAGGATTATCAACCCTGAACCAAGGGCTAGTCTTCCGCTATCACGCCCTTCTGCCCGCAGCTGTGAACCCGAGGCAAGGATGTCGCATGTCGATGGGCTGCAGGGCGAGGCTAGCCCAAGGCCCACAAGGATCGTTAAGCCAGAGCTGGCCCCGAAGCCTCAATCGTGAAGTCTCTTTGCGCTCTGCGCCTATGTGGTTTGATCTTTTGTTGTTCAGTTATAATTTTCAGCTAATAATAAATGAACTGCCACTTCTTCCAAAAATCCCACCCCAAAGAGCCGCCGCTTCCGAAGGCAAGCCCCCCTGACATCAGGCCCAACCGGCCTCCTGGCTCCCCCATTCGACAAGCCCCACGCGGGCACGCGCGCCTATGCGAGAGCATGCAGGAGCGCAAGACTGCAATTGCCTATCGACTCTCATCATTTGCATCGGAACCTCGCCATTTGAGTCCGCCTGGCTTTTTAGACCTGCATCCATTCCTTGATTGGGGCCAAGCAAGATAAATCCATTAACTCCGTCTTGGATACGATACAACGAGAGCGAAAATGCTTTATTCTCAAGACGAAGTATTGGATAAAATAAATCTAAATTAAGCCGAAAGGAGCAGGAAATGGCAAGGCCGACGAAACTTGGATTGGTACTTGAGGGTGCTGAGGCAGAAGAATTCCTCCAGAATGAGAATAGCACTGTTTTTACCTCCAAGCAGCTAGCTTTTTTTAGGAAAGCGAAGAGAATTTACAGGGCTAATCGTAATAAATTCTGATGACAGGAATTCAGGAAAGGGAGCTTTCCATACTATTGTTAAGTTC
Source organism: Methanosaeta sp. UBA533 (assembly GCA_002498745.1). GTDB lineage: Archaea > Halobacteriota > Methanosarcinia > Methanotrichales > Methanotrichaceae > Methanothrix. The sequence continues at coordinate 4,271 of DAIO01000016.1, forward strand.
CAGGTATGACCTCTCTCCTTTCGATTCCGGTGATGCTGAACTAAACGATTTTCTAAAGAGTGACGCATTGAGAGAGCAGGAGGAATTCCTGAGTAAAACGCATCTTTGTTTTTATAGGGATCGTGTCGCAGGCTTCATTTCGATGGCCTCAGATTCGGTCCTTGTAAAGAGAGATAAGCTTGATCCCAGTCAAATCATCGATGATTGTGAATATCCTGCATATCCCTGTATCTTAATAGCAAGGCTCGCAGTCGACAAAAAGCTTCATGGATATGGCGTTGGAAGCTATCTTCTTTCGCTTGCTATTGGTTATGCCATGGAAAGTCCACTTGGGTGCAGATATCTGGCAGTAGATCCCAAAGACGGTGCCTTGGAATTCTATGAAAGAATAGGATTCAGATTTTGGACAAAAAGCCAGCACAGGATGTTCTTGAATTTGCGAGATGTATCTGAACAAATGCAATCGAATGAATCGTACAACTTATGGACCAGAAACGGTAGCTAAGAGTCAAGAGAATACAATCTGAAAGCGCCTCTTATTTTCACACCCCTCCTGCCCCAAGACCACAATCTCATGCAGGCACGCGCGCCCATGCGNNGAGCACGCCAGAATTCTTGCCTGCCAGACAGCGACGCAGCTCGATCGTTCCCGCCCACAAGAGGAAATGGAACACAAACCGTGGGGCACCGGCCAGGCTTCAGCCCGGCCGATGGGCTGCCAGGCCTGAATTAACCCCGACCAGGCGAGGTGAATGGTCCTGGACGATATCTGCAAAACGGTCCTGGCCTATACTCCCTCCACATGGATCTCTTTAGGCACACCGGCCTGGAAGAATATATCGTTCTCATACATCCAGAAGCCGTCCCAGATGCTTATCACATGATTCACGCCGCCCTTGACGCTCAGGTTGAATATGCCATTCTCTCCTACGCCCACAAGCGCACCATCGACGTAGACCTGGAAGGCGGATTTGCCGGGATAATGGATCGATACCGGTGTATCGCCAGAGGAAGGTGCAGCAGATGTTTGAGATGTTGATGGCGATGGTGCATACTGCTCTGACTGCCCTGTTGCTGTGGGATAGATTGTGGACTGAGGCGTTGGTGCCTGGGCGAAGACATCGATTATTATAACGTTGCTCGGCTGGTTGTCCACCACAAAATAGAGCATATGTCTTCCCGTCTCATCCGCCCGATACTTCATGCTGTTGTAGCCTTGATGGAACTGGTAGATCCTGGACCTCTGGGCGTTCGTTCCGTTTGTGATGCTCTCGAAAAATCCGCCTGTTCCTCCAGGGGTACGCGGCCGACCAGATCAAGAGTCGTTCCTACTGGGCTTACCAGATACTGAGTCCAGTTTTGCCTGCCCCGGATCCAGAGGTCATTGGCCTGGGGAGCGGTGATGGACAGATACTGAGCATAAGCCAGTCCCTGGCCGTTTCCATAATAGAGATAAGATGGTGGAGACTGTGTAACATTGAACTTAACGGGATTGCTTATGATCTCGCCGTCCATGGGAATGGCCTGGGCATAATAATACTCCCTGTATGGAGCGAATGTAGATGATGGCGCCATCTGTCTGGAGAAGGTCAGGTCGGAGCTGTACCAGGGGTAGGATGGAACAGGAGAATCCAACCAGCGAACCATGCTCGCAATCCCCGGGTCCATCAACGAAGCCCGATCAATGGGAGTAACGTATGCTCCCTCTAGCCAGTCAACCGGATAGAGCTGGCCCGTAGCTGGAGCGGTTTCGCCCTCGGCTGATTGGGCCAGGGGAGTTGCCAGGGCAACGACCAGGGCCAATAGCATCAATTTCAATGACATCGTTCTCATAGTAT
>DAIO01000206.1:0-8539 GCA_002498745.1 Methanosaeta sp. UBA533
AGAACGTGATCACCAAGGAGAATGCCGGAAATATCAAGGCCAAGATAATTCTGGAGCTGGCCAACGGCCCCACCACGCCGGAGGCAGATGAGATCCTCTTCAATAACAAAGTGCATGTCATTCCCGACTTCCTGGCCAATGCCGGCGGAGTCACCGTCTCCTACTTTGAGATGGTGCAGAACATCATGCGCTACTGCTGGTCATTCGAAGAGGTCTATCAGAGGCTGGATGAGAGGATGACCATGGCCTATCAGGGTGTCTTGGCTGCCTCCAGGCAGTACAGTATCAACATGCGTCAGGCAGCCTACACCGTGGCCGTGGCCAGGGTGGTCGATGCCATGAAGACTCGCGGCTGGGTTTAGAAGAGGGACGAGCTTCACTTTAAGAGTCAGATAAGCAGCTAAAACTAGGTCCTTTGCATCCTCCAAGAAAGAAGTCTGGATGATTGCAGAGGCCTTAGTCTTATTTTTAGAAATTCATCCTGCTTCAAAGGACCAAATCTTCTTCGATGAGTTTTGCTCTCTTTTATAGGAGGGTTGGGCAAAGTCGATATCTAACGAGGTTGGAGGAAAATTGGCCGTAATTTTTGTGGTCGACTTTTGCCCACTAATTAGTCGTCATTCAGCGATATAAATGTGTGGTGCAGATTCCAAAAAACCCTGGTATTCAAGTACGGTCCTTGCACCTGCTACATGCATTTCCCTGCTGCAGAAATCGCTTTCTTCGATCAGCGCCTGAGGGCTGTGATGGTGCCATGCACAGAAAGGAGTGGCATGTGGGCCCGGTGGTGGATATGATGCTATGATGCTATGATGCTATCTATGAAGAAATAGGGCTAAGAGCTCGACTGTGAGCAAGCCTGCAATGCACCCTTACATATAAATGGGAACTTCCCATTTGCTCTGCTTATCCTTTGGAGCATTCTTCTTTGACCATGCCGGATAGACTAAGATATTGCCTTGCTCATCCTCTTCATTGACCATCTGCTCATTTTCTTCCTTTTCCTCTTTCTCTGCCATTTACATCCCTCTCGGGTGACAGCCGATCTATGATCCATTCTTCGCCCAAGCATTTATTAGTTTTGAGGACAGATATAGATCAATTCAATTCTTTGGTGAATTAAATGAAATTCCTCTCCCGGGTAGTTCAGGTCATAAAGAGGACCAAGAGCGTAAAGTCCATTCGCCTCGAAAAGCCGGAGCACTTCAGCTATCTTCCTGGCCAATGGACCTTTCTGATCTTCGGCGATGAGTCCGATCGGCTTATGAAGCCCTTATCCTTCTCAAGCAGCCCCACAGAAGGCCATCTGGAAGTCACAAAAAAGCTGACCGGCCTGAGGTTCTCAGAGCTTGTAGACGATTTGGAGGTTGGAGACACCCTTTCGCTGGACGGGCCCTATGGAGACTTCTCTTTTTTGGGCGAGCATGATAAGGTCTGCATGCTATCCGGTGGGATAGGAATTACCCCTTTGCTCAGCATGATCAAATTCTGCACGGATAAGAAAACGAGCACAGACATATCCCTCCTCTACTCCAACCGCAATGAGGATGAGATCCCCTTTAAGGATGACCTTAAGCAGATGCAGAGGACTAACCTCCAGTTGGAAGTCAATATGACCATCACCAATCCCAGCTCTGCCTGGAGAGGCCTATCGGGCCGGGTGAACGGAGAGATGATAAAGAGCACTGTGCCCCAATGGGCTGAGAGGATCTACTATGTCAGCGGCCCCCAGCCGATGGTCGAATCGATGACCACCCTCTTAGAGGAGATGGGGCTTGACCAGGATCAAATCAAGCGCGAATACTTCAGCGGGTACAAGGGACCGAACGCGGGAGAAGATCTGGTGGGATAGAATCTATTTCATCTTTTTCCTTCCTCTTCCTTCTCCCTTATCCGGGCATTGATCACCCGGTCCGACCTCCTCAGGGCCTCGTGGGTCCCACCATAATGAAAGGCAGCCTCTCTCATCATCTGCTTGAAGCCCTCCATATCTCCAGCATCCGCTTTTTCGCACAGCCGCATGCACTCCGCCACAAATGCCTGCCGGGCAGCAGCTGCTCTAGGATTCATCTGAATGGAGGCATAAAGCTCAGGATTCTGGTCCAGGATTCTGCCCACAAAGTCGATCATTATCTCATAAACCGGAGACATGAACCGGTGCGACCTCTGCACATCAAAATCCAGAGCCTTCAGTGCCGCCCCGATGCTGATATAGGCGAAATGGGTGAGCGCCTGCACTACGGCCATGGTCTCGTCATGCTCTTCTGCCTCCAGAATCTCGATCTTGGCTCCATCCGATTCGAAGAGGGACTTGATCACTCCGAGCCACTTTCCCGTCTTACCCTCCGCCGGGGTGAAGATGATCGTCTGGCCAAAGAGAGTGGGCATGGTGGGCCCGAACATGGGATGAGTGCCCAGTACCTCCACTCCCTTGGGGGCATAGGTCTTCATCGCCCTCACCGGCCCGGACTTGACCGAGGTCACATCCATGATCAGGCTGCCTGAATGCATGCGTGGGGCAACCTGACGTATCACCTCCACCGTCTTCTCGATGAGCACGCTCACCAGGACCACATCGCTCTCTTCCACCTCAGCCATCATATCATGGGCATAGTGCACTCCCAGACGTTCGGCTACCTCTACCCTCCCGCTCGGCCCCCAGATGGCCACCTCCCATCCTTTCGATTTGAAATACCGAGCAAACCAGGAACCTGTCTCCCCAGTTCCGCCCAATATCAGTATGCGCACCATCTTCCCTCCCCCATCCTAGATCTCCTTATCTTCATCCCCTGCTCTCCCTCTGCCTTCGCTCCTCCAGGCTCTCCCTGACCGCCCTCTCCATCACATCCACCGGAGCCTTCCTTCCCGTCCAGATCTCAAAGGCCCTTGCCCCCTGATAGACCAGCATCATCACTCCATCGATGGCCACTGCACCCACGGACCGAGCATCCCTGAGAAGCTCTGTCTCCCGGTTATACACGATATCAAAGACGACATGACGGCTCTTTAAGAGACGGCCATCGATTATCCTTCCGTCTCCCTCTCTCATCCCCACCGAGGTAGCATTGATGATAACATCCGCCTGGCCGACCAGGCGTTCCAGATCACACAGGCAGTAGCCTATGCCGCCCACAGAGGCAGCCAGCTCATGAGCCTTCTGGAGGTTCCGGTTCGCTATGGAGATCTCCGCCCCCTCCCGGTCCAGAGCATAAGCAATCGCCCTTGCTCCTCCTCCCGCGCCAATCAAAAGAACCCGGCTGCCTTTGACCTTGACCCCAGCATCCTGCAGAGCCAATAGAGCCCCCCAGCCATCGGTATTATGGCCCTGGATTCTGTTCTTTCCTTTCTCTTCCCCCGCCTCTCCAGAAAAGGATATAGTGTTCACCGCTCCAATCGCTCTGGCCAGATCATCCGCCTCCAGAAAATCCAGGCTTAAAGCCTCCTCCTTGAGAGGAATGGTCAAATTCAGCCCGCCAAATCCCATAGCGCCTGCTCCAATGACTGCATCTTTAAGCCTGGACCGGCTGACGCGAAAGGCATGATAACATCCATCCATGCCCAGGGCTCGAAAGGCGGCATTCTGCATGGCTGGAGAGAGGCTGTGCTCGATTGGATCGCCAAAGATTCCGAAGATCTTCATTTTTTCATGTGCTCCTATGATCCAGATTCCGGGTCTCTTTTATTAACAGGGTACTTTTGATGCTCTAGAGGATATTCCAGATATGCAGCATATACCAGGCAACTCCTCCCGCAATGGCTCCAAAGGCAGTAGCTGCCAGGTTCACCCCGTTATTGCTCAGGGTGCCCCGGCTCTGCAGGGTCGCTCCCAGTAAGCTGTCGAAGTTGGTGCCCAGGAATCCAGCAGCTGTCCCGATAACGATTCCTAAGAGTCCAGTCATCCCGCTTATCGCGGCCAAAATGCCGATGATCAGTGCGCCGAGCAGCGATGCCCCTTCGCCAAGCAGCGTCACCCCACCATCAACACCCGGCTCAGTCTCCTTAAGAGTGGTAATCATCCTGGGCTTGGTGCTGCTGGTCTCTCCGATCTCGCTGGCCAGGGTATCGCCATTGGCCGTGGCCACAGATCCGATGAAGGCGTATACGAACAGGTCATTTCCGTAGATACCATAGAATACTGCCATGGCCAGCGGTACCAGGCTGTTGCTAAAGACGTTCTTGTAGCCTCGCGCTCCTCCATGAGACTGGGCTATCCCTAGCTTCTCCTTTTTAGCATATCCGTAACGAGTGAACCCGCCACCCATCAGATAGAAGATCAAGAGAAGCAAAAACCAGCTCAAGCCAGCGAAGATTATAACCAGAAAACCGACTATGGTCTCGCTGATCACGGCAGATGCGTCCGCCGCCTTAGCCCAGTAAGCGCCCACTCCTAAAATGAGGGCGAAAAGGCATATGAGTATGATTGTATGCAGCTCCGGGAATGGATAGCGGAAGGAGAAGAGCCACATCACCATAGCGGTTCCGAAGGGAACGGCAAAGTCTCTCATCCTGGATGCCTGATTTAGAAATGTGCCGGAAAGACCACCCAGGACCGCTAGGAACATAGCGCTCTCCTTGGGAATAGTACCCGCAGAGATCCAGATCGCGAGGGGATAGCCCAAAGCCACAGTGATGAGAAGATGAGCTATGCTTCCTGTTAAGGAACTAACCCTCAGATAGCCCAATGAGGCAAAGGTGGAGGCCACAAAAGAGATAGCAATAACATACAAAGGAAGATCGATGCTCATCTGGGCGAGAACAGGCCTAATGATCAGGAGAAAACCCAGGGTTGCCGCAAGCAAACGGGTGCTCTTCTCCACAAAAAAAGCTGCCGCCAGAGCGATTACTGTGAACGGCCAGGCATAAGGCAGAAGCAATGCCATAAGTCCTATGGCCAGCCTGGCGGCGTTCTCGCGGTTCATGCAGTACAAACCAGTTTCATCGCAAAAATACTTTGCCTATGGAAAACCAGTGATGAATTGATGATTCACCGCCTGTATGAAAAGCTCCTAGAAATGCGCATATCCAAGGCCAATCTCCCTGGCTGCATTGCCGTAGTCCTCAGCTCAGGGGATCTATTTGATGAGGGCCTGGATAAGCTGAGGGATATCATCGAGTGGAGCCGATCAATGGGTCTTGCTTCACTCGTCCTTTACATCAATGATAACGAGCCCACCCTCTGCCAGAAGATCGCAGACACCCTGCGGAGCTCTCCCGCTCAAATCTCTCTGCACACGGCAGATGCAGATCTGCTTACAGGTTCCGGCGGGAGGATGAGGGTTGCCGTCTCTTTAGGATATGGGGGCAAAAGAGAGGTGACTGAGGCTTTCCGAGATCTGCTCAGTGAGGTGGAAGAGGGAAGGCTGATTCCTGAGGATATAGATGAAAAGGCAATAGAATCCCGTCTTCGCTTCAGCCAGAAGCCCGATCTGGTGATAAGGGCGGGAGGAAAGCAGCTGAGCGACTTCATGATCTGGCAGGCGGCCTACTCAGAGCTTTATTTCACCGATGTCAACTGGCTAAGGCTGCGCAAGATAGATTTTCTCCGTGCCATCAGAGATTATCAGGGGCGAGAGAGGCGCTTCGGCCGCTGATCATTTATTTTCCAGCCTGGGAATATCCTTTGAGGCGAGAATGCAGAGAAATCGGGCAGGGATTATCTCTGATATAACGATATCATCGTTTACCGTCATCATCTTCACCCCTGCCTCTCTGGCCGGGGCGGCATCCACCTGGATTACCTTGGGATTCCCAGTGCGGTAGCCTGCCACCTCCCAGGCCTTATTTGGGGTGGTTGATAGATGGACATACCTCTGGGACGCGGACTTGAGGCCGATCTCCAGGATCCTGTCTGCCTCCTCCTCGCTCGCTCCGTAATATAGGCTGGGAAGATGGCATTCCGGATGGTCCAGTTCTATATCCATAGAGTGACCGTATCTGGCCCTGATCCTCTGATTTGAGATCTCATATCTCTGCTTGGGATCGGATTGAGCAAGGGCGATAACCATCTCTTTGCTCGCCCAGCGATGTCTTTTTTGAACCACCTCTCCCAGCTTTGAGAGGTCAACCCAGCCTCGAGAGTCCATCTCCAGGCCAAGATCAAGGGGAAAATGCCGAAGGCCCCCCGCAACCAGTCTGCCTAGCTGCTCCGTCCTGGCCTCATCCAGAATAAGCTGACCGGCAAGTCCGCACTCACAATGCTCTCCTCTGAAAAATCCGTGCTGAGGGCAACGCTTGATCATCAGTAGACCTCCTCTGTCATCATGAATAGCCTTTCGCATAGATATAGCTGACTGCTCTCCATCAAAGGCCTGCATTTCAGGAAGCAAAGACTCAAATATGTCCGTTTTGAATAAACTATTATGCCCGGTTCGAAGGATGTCGAGAAGAGAATATGCCGGATGCTCGATATGGATGAAAAGGAGCTGATGGCCGAGCTGGAAAGGTCTTTTATTTTGTCTGATGATTGCGATGAGAGGATCAAAACCAGCTTGGAAGAGATGATGCAAGAAGTGGACAGGCTCCTATTGAAGATCGATCAGCTGGAAGAGGACGAGTCTGAGATCAGCAACTGGGAATCAAATCAGGAGTGAATGCATTTGGACTCTCTTCCCGATATTCAAGCCTGCGAGCCAGATTTTCCTTTCAATCTAACTAGGGTGGGTGTTACCGGCGTCAAGAAGCTGATTAAAGTCGAGAGGGGGAGCGACGAGAGGCCAGTGGTCCTGATTTCCAATTTCGAGGTGTTCGTCGACCTTCCATCCGACCGCAAGGGTGCCAACCTCTCTCGGAACTTCGAGGCCATAGATGAGGTTCTCGAGGATGCCATAAACCGGCCGGTTTATGAGATCGAGGAGCTATGCGGCGAGATCGCCAAGAGGCTTCTTGCCCGGCATGAGTATGCAACCAGGGCAGAGGTGAAGATGAAGAGCGAGTACATCGTTCGCAGACAGACGCCCTTCACAAAGGTCACCTGCCAGGAGGTAGTGGACATATTTGCCGAGGCGGTGGCAAGAGCAGGTCCCACAGGATGTTTGAGAAAGACGGTAGGTGCAGAGGTCATGGGGATGACTGCATGTCCCTGTGCTCAGGAGATCATGAAAGATCAGGCTCGGGNNTGAGCTGATCAAAGCCGGCCTATCCGAAGAGGTCGCTTTAGATGTTTTGAGCCGATTGCCTGTGGCCACCCATAACCAGCGAGGCAGAGGCAGCATCTCGGTCGAGGTGCGCGACCGGCGTTGCGTCTCTATAGATAGGATCATCAAGATCATCGAGGAGTCCATGAGCTCCAAGGTTTACGGCCTGCTCAAAAGGCCTGACGAGGCATTGGTGGTGAGCCGGGCGCACAGCAATCCCAAGTTCGTGGAGGACTGCGTCAGGACTATGGCTCAGAAGACGGTGGAGGCTTTCAGCGATCTGCCGGATGATGCTGCAGTGACGTTGAAACAGATCAATGAGGAGAGCATCCATCAGCATAATGCTTTCGCTGAGAGGACTGCCACCATGGGCGAGCTGCGAGCAGAGCTGGCCTGCCTGAAGGCTTAAATGCCTTTGAGTTGATTAATATGGAAATTGACAAGATCGCCGGCCCCCTCCGCAAAGTGCTGCGAGAGAGGGAGATCATCGCTCGATGTGAGCTATTGCTTCGTACCTATGATATCGTCAGGGCAGCGGATTTGAGCGAGGAGGATCGAGAAGAGCTGCAAAAGACCGTAGGCAAGAAGATAGCTCCCGGCATATTTGTTAGCATTATGAGCAAGGAGCCAGCGTTCTTCGATCTGCCAAGGCTGGATACTTTCACCCAAATGGATGGGCGGATATTCCACTTCCTGCATACAAAAAAGTACAGCAAGCAGGACTTCGCTGAGGCCAACCGCAAATTCCTCAATTCAATGCCCGAGCTGAGGAGGATCATGTATCAGAGCCTGAAGGATCTTTTAGTGGAGTTCATGAGCGATGCAGGATACAGACTGACCTCGGAGGAAACTGGGGAGCTGGTGTTTAGCGCGCCGGAGAGGAAGGTCAGGGCCTTTGTGGCAACGAGCGTGAAGTCCCTGGATATAGATAAGTGCCGGGGAGAGCAGGGCGAGGATGTGATGGCCCTGGTGCCCAGCGGAGAGAACCTGGAGCCTTTTGTGCAGTTCTACCAGGAGAATGGCCTAAAGGCAGAGGAAAGAGAGATTCAGATATGGGTGACCAACATGGAGAAGGGCAGCATAGATCCCTTTGTGGGTTATACCATGGACCTGGATATCTACAATCAATTCGAAAATCCGCGCCTGGCGGAGATGGTGAGAAGCAACTGGAGCCGGAGAAAGTAATTCTAATTCGATTAAATTGAATGACTGAATATTATTTATAACTGATTGACTCCGATACTCGCTTCTAAAGCAAGTATTAAATAGAATAAACGCGCTAAATCTGCAAGCAACAGATCAAAAGTTGATCGGGAGTGGGGTACAATGAAGGGAATGGTAAGGCATTTTCTATTGGCAATGGCGGTGTTCTTGATCACTGCGAGCATCTCCCTTGCTCTTGTAGG
>DAIO01000096.1:0-3740 GCA_002498745.1 Methanosaeta sp. UBA533
CCATGAGATCGGGAAGGTCGACCGATCTTCCCTGACGGTCAGTCAGCTGAAGTTTGCCCTTCTCCAGTAGATATGCCGACTCGACCAAAGAGAGCTGCAGCCGTTCGCCCACGGGCTTACCAAAAAATCCATTCTCATGCAAAAGCCGGGAGGCCTCCATATCCCATAGAACCACCCGATCCTCCAGCAGGGTGGCCATGCCACCGTTCTCCAGCCCGGCCATCATCCCGACCATCGACCGTTCGCGTGCCTCATAAAAGGTGATGTCGCTCTCTTCGTCCACAATGGCCAGCATGAGCTTCTTTCTCATCTGTCCGGCCAGGCGGACGGGCTCCATGATCTCCTTTAAAGGCAAGGGATTGCGCTCCGATATGACCAGAACATAAAATTCCGCCGGCCCTTTTCCCGGGTGGCCTCCCCTGGGGTAGACCCGAAAATCCGGTCTGCCGGGCTGGACGTAATAGCCCCGCTCCCTCAGATCCTTGTAGACCACATAGCGAAACTCAAACCCCTTCTCCATTGAGGAGGCAGCTTGAAAAAAGGATCTGAAGTCCAGCTCCTTCTCATTGCGCAGTATCTTTATTCTTGATCTATCCAGGAGATAAGCCGCCTCCACTAATGAGAGCTCCAAGCCCTTCCCCTTGGGCCGGCCGAAGTAGCCCTGCTCGAATAGCTCGGGCAGGGCCTCAGGGCCCAGGCGGATCCTATCGTCCTCAAACTGGCCCCGAATCTCCTCTGGCATTCTAAACCAAGCCCAACCTATGACTGTCCTGCTTTGGGAGCGAGCATTCAGCAGCTCAGTTTATCCGGCCAGATGCCATGCATGACGCCCAGGGTCCTATCCACCAGAGAGTGCACATCTGCCGCAGGGTAGCCAGCAGAAAGCAGATAGGATTCAACGTGGTTTGGCACGGCGATGGACATCTGCTCCACCATGGAGACCGTCTGCAGGATAGTGTAGTCGCCCAGCTTGAAGGGGATTATGGCATCGGAGACTATGAGCTCGAATATCTCCGGGCTGATGGGCCGTTCTGTGCTGGAGAGGAAGGCCTCCAGGATCTCGCTGGTCCATTCGTGCTTCTTTCCCTCATCCTGATAGGGCATCACCACCACCTCTCTTGTCTTGGCGTACTGCTCTACCAATTGGGCTGCAGTCACATCTCCCTTGAAGACCAGATTCAGGAAGTTGGTATGGGGGACGGTGGTTGGCACCTTGCTCGCCCGAATGGAGAAGTTGACCTCCTCGAAGATCGTTCCGGCATCTGTGCCCTGATGGCCTGCTCCCTTGCCGAACTGAACGGCGCTGGGCGAGGCTTTGACCACTGTGTGCGGATCTCCATGCCTGCGGTCGATGTTCCCCAGGACGGCGGTAAGGCCCAGTGGCCGGGCGGCCAGAGCCAGACGGGAGAGGCCCGTGGTGTTGCAGCTTGTGCACTGCACCAGCTTCGGCCTGGCCTTGGAGAACATCTGGTAGTTTTCCAGACCAAAGAAGAACTCTCGGGCGAAATCCGCTTTCAGCTCGTCCGTGATCTTGACCTTCTTGTTCTCCTCCAATCCCTTCAATAGCTCTGGCCGATCTGCTCCTCCCATAAGGGAGACGAAGCAGTCGTTGGCCAGGCCCGCTTCGACATAGGGCAGCTCCTCGTCACCAGGGGTTCCCACCATGATGAAGTCTGATGAAGAAAAGAAGTCATCGTATCCGCCCTCGATCTTGATCCCTGCTGCCTGCCACTTGTCTTTAAGGGACATATCGCTGAGATAGGCCTTCACGCCATAAAGGCGGTTGAACTTGGCCATGATGGACCTGGCCCGGCTATGAGGCTTTCTGAGGAGCACATTCAGGTCGCCGTCTATTCCTGCCGCCTTCTTGACCTCTGCGGTAGCAAGAAGAGTTCTTTTATTCTCTGTTCCATCGAAACCCACAAAGCCTGCATTACACTTCAATAATCTTCACTCCTGATATGAAGTCTTAGTGACTGTATTTTAACCTTTCCGGATTACAGGAGGGCCATTCGAGATCGCTGGAATGGACTAGACCGTTCTCGAATCATGCCGATCCATAGAGCTCTGCAATTCGATCTGCAATGTACCTTGAACTCTCAAGAGGGCTGGATACAGCCGCGTCAACCTCAATTTCAGGAGATATCGGCTCCTCATAGGCCACGTTGACCCCCGGAACGAGCGCATTCTTTCTCCCTGCCTTCTTGTAGATATCTTTGGGAGAGAATACCGCATTTCTCCTCTCTTCTCTATCCATGCATACCTCTAAAGGAGCGCGGATGAAGACCTCGGCGAAGTTGGGGATCATCTGCCTGGCCAGATCTCTGTAGCGGCGTCTGTTGGCGGTAGCATCGATGATGACGTTTTTACTCTCTTCCGCCAGGATCTTCCCCATATAGGCCAGGCTGGCGTAGACGATGTCCCTTTCCTCCTCGGTATATTTCGGCTCTGGGGTGATAACCCTTCGGATCTCGTCCAGCTGGAGGATCTTAACCTCTATCCCCCTTTCCTGCAGCCTCTTTTTCACTTCCATCGCAATAGTGGTCTTCCCGCAGCCGGGGAGCCCAGTGAACCACATGACCCATGCCATAGCGAATACGGTCTATTGCTGGAATGATAAAGCATTCGATTCGCATAAATCAAACAAAAGATTAATATAAGATCAATTGATATATAGACATGCTGCGCGGCATAAAGCCCGCTGCATATGGGGAATGGAGGCAGAATATGGAGAATATGGAAAAGAGAAATTTCGCATTGAGAGATAAAGAGGGCAACGAGATCGGCGTCTTTTCGGGCAAGCAGCCAAGGCAAGCAGCTCTAAAGGCGGCAAACCGGGGATTCACAGACATCCGTCTCAGGGAGAGAGGCACCAAGAAGGTTCACATATTCCAGGGCGAGAGGATACAGGTGCCTAAACCATCCAACGCCCCCAAATGGATGCCGGCCAATATATGGAAGCCGAATGTAAAGAAGCTGGGCGTGGAGAAGCTGGAGGATATTTAGTAAAAAACGTTCTCCCATATGAGCATGCTAATAATTAAATCCTCTTTTATTAAAAAAAGAAAAAGCTGTGGAGAGCTTCAGCCGAAAAGGGCGCCCAAGCCCTCTACTCCGCTCTCCTCTGCAGCCTCTTTGCTCTCTTCTGTTTCCTCTTTGGCTGCGGGTGCAGCTGCAGCGGCAGCAGCAGCGACGGGCGCTGCGGCAGCGGCTACGGGGACTGCAGCGGCCTGAGAGAGGACCTTGGAGATGTCCACGCCTTCTAAAGCGGCCACCAAGGCCTTGATTCTGACATCATCCGCAGCAACACCAGAGGCTGCGACGACATTCTTTATTCCTTCCTCAGTAACATCTTTGCCTGCGCTATGAAGCAGTAATGCAGCATATACGTATTCCATTTATATCAACCTCTATTAATTGAGACCAAATTAACCGAATAGAGCACCAAGTCCTGCAGCGGTGTCTCCTTCTTCTTCCTTCTTCTCTTCTTGCTTTTCCTCTGCAGCGGGCGCTGCTGTGGCTGCGGGAGCCTTCTGGCCACTGGCAAGGCCAGCGATGGCACTTGCATTGGCGGCCGCCTTGGCCAAAATGAACTCCATCATGCTGGGAACGATCATTCCCGCATCCAGCACCAGGGCTCTGGCCTTGGTCTGGGCCTTCTGAAGCATGGGTCCAATTGTAGCTGGCGTGGGGTATCCGATCTCCACCGCAAAGTTGAATGCCCTGGCAGAAGCCTCGCT
>DAIO01000183.1:0-2640 GCA_002498745.1 Methanosaeta sp. UBA533
CAGAGGATAACTGTTCAGGAGTCAGTTTCGTCTGGATGTTGTATTGCTTTATCATCTCCCTTACTACTCCCAAAAGGGCTTGTTCAATCTCGCCGCTTCCCCGGAGGCTGCCATGCCGGGTAGCCTGCTTTTCCACGACCTTGGTGGTGGCGCCAATCTTGAGTACGAGGTCACGCAACTGATCAGTCCTACCACTCATTTTAGATACTCACCCCTCAACAATCACCTTGACTAATGGTATAAAGAGATTTCGATTGATTACAAAGCTTTTTATAGACGGCCCTCGTCTAAAAGGGCGGAATGTCCGAGACCAGCATATATGTTGTAAAGACCACTGCGAACCAAGAACGATCAGTGGCCAACATGATCGCCCAGATAGCGCGCAAGGAAAAGTATGATATAAGGGCACTGCTGGTTCCAGATGTGCTGAAAGGCTACGTACTTGTGGAATCACCAGCTCCAGAGATTGTGGATCAGGCGATCCAGGGAATACCGCATGCGCGTTCTGTGATCAAAGGGGCCTCAAATATAGGAGAGGTTGAGCACTTTCTCACCCCCAAGCCTGCAGTTATCGGTATCAATGAAGGTGCAATCATTGAGCTCATATCCGGGCCGTTCAAGGGAGAGAAGGCAAGGGTCAAGCGCGTGGACCTTGCTAAAGAAGAGATAACTGTAGAGCTCTTCGAAGCCATGGTTCCCATCCCCATAACAGTGCGGGGAGATCACGTTCGCGTTCTCAGCAAAGATGAAACTTAGAGGTGATTTATTTGGCTAATGTTGTAGAAGCATTGGTCCCAGGCGGAAAGGCTAGCGCGGGACCACCTTTGGGGCCGGCTCTTGGACCTCTGGGCGTGAATGTCGCCCAGGTGGTTGCCAAGATCAATGAACAGACAAGTGATCTCAATGGAATGCAGGTTCCAGTTAAGGTCATTGTGAAGTCCAGAACTGAGTTCGAGATAGAGGTTGGAACGCCGCCCACATCGGCATTGATCATCAAGGAGATCGGTGGGGAAAAGGGCACTGGCGATAAGACAATAATCGGTGACCTGACAATGGAGCAGGTCCTGAAGATCGCGAACATCAAGAGAAAGGGCCTTCTATCCAAATCGCTCAAAAATGCCGCTCGCGAAGTAATAGGTACTGCGGGATCGGTGGGCGCCACCGTGGATGGCATGTCCAGCAAGGATGCCCAGCAGGCAGTGGCCAGCGGCAAATACGATGAGATATTAGAAGCGAAGGCTTAAATATAGTGTTATGATCTGAGTTTTGATTCTCTTTTTTGAGAAGCCGTAGGAGACCATAAGAGTCGCAGACTACGGAGGGTTGAAATGGATATCGAAGAAGCCGTAAAACAGGCTATCACTGAGGCCCCTGCCAGGAAGTTTGCCGAGAGCGTGGATCTGGCGATAAACCTCCATAACATCGACCTATCCCTGCCTGGGAATAGAGTCGATGCCGAGGTTATCCTTCCCCACGGCCTAGGCAAGCCTACCAAGATCGCTGTATTCGCTGCCGGTGAGACTGCCCTGCGCGCCAAGAGCGCGGGAGCAGACCGGGTAATCTCCGGGGATGAGATCAAGGAGTTCGCCGGAGATAAGAGAGCAGCGCGCAAGCTGGCGGATGAGTACAAGTTCTTCATTGCAGAGACTCAGTTCATGCCTGTCATAGGAAAGAGCCTGGGTTCAATCCTGGGCAAGAGGGGCAAGATGCCCACGCCACTGCCGCCGACGCAGGATGTCACCCCGCAGGTGCAGAGGCTCAAGAACATGACAAGGATCAGGTCCAGGGACAGGCCGACCTTTCACCTGACGATTGGGAACAGAAATATGAATACCAAAGAGCTGGCTGAGAACATTGAAGCAGTGGTCGTCAAGCTCGAGCAGACTCTAAAGGATGGTCGGCATAACCTGAAGTCAGTTTACGTCAAGACCACCATGGGCCCTTCCATAAGGGTGATCTAAATGGCTGGACAGATCCGTCACACTACCCATATACCGGAATGGAAGGTCAAAGAGGTAGATGAGCTCGTCGATAAGATCAGCAAAAGCAGAGTGGTGGGTGTTGTAGGTCTTCGTGAGATCCCGGCGGACAATCTGCAGAAGATGAGAGGGGATCTGAGAGGCAATGTGGAGATAAGAATGGTGAGGAACACCATTGCCCGCCGTGCCCTGGAGGCTTCCCCCGCGGAGATAAGACCACTGGCCGACTTCATTGAGGATCAGACGGCATTGATCTTCAGCGATCTGAATCCCTTCAAGCTCAATAGCATGCTGGAGAAGGGCAAGCAGCCCATGCCCATCAAAGCCGGCACCCGTGCCCCCAAGGATATTGTGATCGAGGCAGGTGAGACCTCTTTCTCGCCAGGGCCCATGGTCGGCAAGCTGCAGGCTGCAGGCATCCCCGCGGCAATTAAGGGCGGAAAGGTGGTCATCAATCAGAAGATCACCCTGGCCAAAGAGGGTGAGGTAGTCCCTGCCAAGACCGCAGAGATCCTTAAGACCATGGAGATCTTCCCCAGAAATGTAGGTCTGGAGCTGAGAGGCGCCTATGAGGGCGGCCTGATATTCAGATCCAAGGATCTAGCCATAGATGTGGAAGGCCAGGTCGCCAGGATTAGCGAGGCTTCTGCCAGGGCATTCA
>DAIO01000107.1:0-1281 GCA_002498745.1 Methanosaeta sp. UBA533
TAGCTCCTTGTAGCTCACCGCCTCGACCTCCGGCTTGAAGAGCAGGGTGTTCTCATAGGTGAAGTAGACAGGCAGTGGCCCAACAGGCTTTTCTTTGAGGCCGGTGACATGGCGGAAATAGTCCAGGCTCTTGGGGGCCAGGTCATGGTAGAGCTGCACGGAGATGAGGCGATTGGAGGGAATGGATGAGATTCGCACCTTTTTTGCTTTCAGGATCTCCATGGTGGCACCTGGCTCCTGCTTGACCACCACCGCATCCTCGCCCTCATAGCCCTCAACCTCGGACTCAATTCCTCGTTGCTCCATCTCCTGCCTGGCATCCACCAGGAACTTGCCCAGTAGCATTATGCGCTCAGGGGTTACATCAAATGTTATCATCTGGCCGGGCTTTGCCAGTTTGACCATGTCCATGCCTTTGATTACCCTCGCCACTACAGAATGGCTGGGATTCGAGGTGCGATCATGCTTGTAGATGAAGATCCTGCCCAGACCCCGTCCGGTCGTTCTGACCGTGACCACGCCCTCCAGACGGGGCTCACGATGCTCATATGCAACGTGCTCCGTCAGAAGATGGTCGGATGAGATATAAGAGCTGGATACGGAATCAACCCTGAAAGTGCCGTCTCTGGTCAAAGCGAGGAAGAACTCCGCACCAAGTGGCGCGTCCTCGATGAGTTCTGCTTGGACCCGAATATAGATCTCCATGCCCTCCTCCACGGGCAGAGTTAGATCCAGGGTGGACATCTTCTCAGTCAGGTCCTGCCATTCCACAATTGGATCTATAGACTCAATTCTGTCCCCGATCTCCAGCCGGTCAAGGGTGTTCTTGCCTCCTACGACATGAGCAAACACCCCTCCATCCTTGGGCGTGCCGTAAACAGCTGAATGCCTCCTTTGCATGAATATCAGCTGAGTGTTATCTGCATCAAAGCCAGCCGCGCCTAAGACCACCTCCCAGCGATTGTACTCATGCGCATCCCTGGCAAAAGATATTCTGGATGAGAACGGCCCAAAGGCTACGCCATCTGCTGAAGCCCATCTCACCTGAGAGCCTGAGATCTTTTCCACGACCTCATGCCAGATCTTCTGCAGCTCATTTTCTAAAAGCTCAATTCTGATTTTGCCTTTGGTGGTATTGAGCCAATAAGAGTTGGTCTGACGCGATTTCTCGCCCCGGCCTTTGACCACCCCCACGATAGCGCCTTTAGCGGGATTGCTGCCTGCTTTTTGCAGGGCATCCGCCAGACAAGCTCCAGCTGCCAGCTCAATCTCTTTGCCGTC
>DAIO01000107.1:1366-2671 GCA_002498745.1 Methanosaeta sp. UBA533
ACGTTCTTCACGAAATCCATGTCATGGCTCACGATAATGAACGTCTCGCCCAGCTCCTCGCGGGCATTGAGGATGGAATTCGTGACTTCGATCTTGGTGATGGCATCCATCGTTCCCGTGGGCTCATCCAGGACCACTATCCTCGGCTCTTTTATCAAGACCTGCGCCATGGCAACCCTGTGCCTCTCGCCCTCGGAGAGCTCATGGGGCATCTTCTCCAGCACTGCTTCTGCCTGCTCTTCTGAAAACCCAACCGTCTCCAGGGTATGTATAGCTTTTCTCTCAGCCAGCTCGAAGGGAAGAGAGAGGCCTATGGCTTCCGTCAGGTTCTCGATAACGCTGCGAGAGGGATAGAGGGTATATTCCTGATGGAGAATGCCGATGTATTTGGTGGCTCGCCCTCGGCCGTTTGAACCGAGGACGGTCATATCCACCCATTCGTCTCCCACCCGCACAGAGATGCTGCCGCCAGTGGGAGTGAGAATGCCGCTGATCATCTTGGAGAGAGTGGTCTTGCCTCCCCCAGAGATGCCCACCAGACCGAAGATCTCGCCCTCATTGACCTCCAGGCTGACATCATCCACTGCCTTTACCACGCCCCGGTCTATGCTGATGTATCTCTTCGAAAGGCCATTGGCCTTGATCATCGGCTCGCCCAGCTCGACCTCTTCCCGCTTGGCCAGAGTTCCAGCCATGGCCAGGAACTGAGCGGCTACATCCTTTGGCTTACCTTCTGCCTTGATCTCTCCCTGATCAAGCAAAATAGCCCTCTGGGTCAGCTCGACCATGACATCTTCCCAGTGGCTGGTGATGATCAGGGTCATCTTGAAGTCGTTGACCGCCCGCTTGATGGAATCGTGAACCACCCTGGCTGTGGCCGGGTCGAGAGTTCCCGTTGGCTCGTCTGCCAGCAGGATCATGGGAGATTTGGCCAGCTGGCGGGCCAGGACAACGCGCTGCTTCTCTCCTCCAGACAGCTCTCGGGCGACATGCATCAGCCGGTGAGATAGATTCACCTCATCCAACAGGTCTGCAGCTACATGGACGCTCATAGTGTCTCCCGTCTCCTCCACCGCGCGCATCACATTCACGATCACCCGCTCGTCTCCATAAAGTGCAAAGGTCCTCTGCAACATTATGGCAATCCTCCTCACAACGTCGCGCCTGAGAGGATCGTTTATATCCAGAGATACGAAATCGGCATCAAATGGCTCCAGAGTGCTCCCGCACTTGCAGCTTTTTCCTACATGGCTGGGTGGCTCTACATGATGGCATTTGCTGCATCTGGCGACATGGTAGATCACA
>DAIO01000151.1:0-7694 GCA_002498745.1 Methanosaeta sp. UBA533
GCCTCCGTTGGGATGGTCGGTGGTCATGATCGTCTTCCAGGGATCTTCGATCAGCAGGAGTACCTCCAGGCCTATGGCCCACATGGTGGCATGGACCGGGCTGCTCTTGAGGTACATCAATGAGAGGACTCCTGAGCCGCATTCCAGCTCTATGTCGCAGTTGGACCACTTCTGGCCGGTCAACATGTAGAGGTCATGCTGAGCGGGGCCGTCGCCGGTCATGGTGGTGGCCGGGCCGAATGGGACTGAGCCGCTGTCTATGACCACGTTCTCCGTCTGGTTGATGTATTTGGCCAGATCGGGAGCGCCTGAGCAGAAGTCCCTCCATGAAGATCCTCCATAGCTACTGAACTGGGCGTGAGCCAGGTAGACGGTCTGCTTTCTTTTAGCGCTCTCCTTCGTCTCCGCCCATTCCAATTCCGTCTTGCTGTTCGGCTCTAAAGATGAGGTGATCATCAGCGAATCTCGAGCGGTTTCCCAGTTGCCAGGATGGCCCAGGTTGTTGGCATGCAGGTGAAGGGACATGGGAAGGCCCAGCAATTCGTTGACCTCCGCCAGGCCCCGGATGATCTCCCGAGAGGTGACGGCAAAATGGATGTTGGGCTCGTCCAAGCCCTTCACGTTCTTGGCCCAACCCCAGTTCTCAACGCCCGCGGGATTGACGCATTTTATGCCGTAAGCCTTGTGAGTTCTCATCATCCAGGCCACATAGGCCGCTGCCTTCTCGATGTCGCCCTCCTTCAGGTAGCGCATGACAAACCAGTTGTTGCCAAAGACCATGTAGGCGCCCATATCCAGGATAGGGGTGGCCCTCATCTCCTCATGGGTATGGCGGGCTTCCAGAGGTGGCATAGCCGCCTCGAAGACGGTAGTGTAGCCCATAGCAGCATAGTCGTACCCTTGCTTGTATACGGATGGGACTGTGTAGCCGCTGCCCGAGTGGGTGATATCCGTCTTCTTGCGGACGGATTTGTAGTGATCCTCGGGGCGCATGAGCCGGCCGGCGTTGACCTTGGTTCCTGCCACATGGGAGTGGGCGTCTACCCCGCCGGGCATGACCGTCTTTCCCCGGGCATCGATTACTGTGGCATCTTTTGCCTCATGGCCGGAGAGGGAGGAGACCACCCTGCCCTCTCTTATAAAAATGTCTTTTACCTCTCCATCAATTGCATTCAGAGGATCGAAGAGATATCCATTCTTGATGATCATCGTCTTGGTAGAATTTGCTGCCATCAGACCACCTCTCTGGGCACCAGCCGGATCGCATCTGCCGGGCAGATCATGCTGCAGGTGGCGCATGAGCCGCAGACCTCCTGGTCGACCACCTTAATGGTACCGTTTCTGACCTCCAGGAGGGGTTTTATTTCCAGCTCGTTCAGATGGCCGGCGGCAAGATATGGATCGGAAAGGGCATTGACCGGGCAGGCAATGACGCAGTTTCCGCAGCCCAAACACGCAATCTCATCCGTCTCCAGGCAAGAGGTGAGAGTGGGCCAGGGAGCGGGAAGGGCGAGCTTCTTCTCAAAGGCTCCTTTGCCCTTCATCTCCGGGATGATAGCGGTCTTGGAAACCACAATCGCTCGCACCGGACAGGCCTGGGCACATGCTCCGCAGTAGATGCAGGCATCTGGCCGGTGGCTGACCTTCTCACCCCTCTCCCCTGCCTTCCATTCCCGGTTGAACAGGGCATTGGCAGGACAGGTATGAACGCATGTCTTGCAGGCCTGGCAGACGTTATCGTCACGGTTGAAGGTGCCGGCGAAGGGTTTTTCAAAGGATATGGCCCCCGTCGGGCAGACCGAGGCGCACCAGCCGCAATGCACACAGCGCTCCAGGTCGATTATCGTCCGACCGCCGACCTTGAGGCTGCCGTCCTCTGCCAGATGCCTGTCCTCTAGCTCAATGCAGGCCTGGGGACAGACATCGCAGCACAGGCCGCAGTGAACGCACTTCTCGCTGTCGACAGTGGTGGGCTTTATCGCGACGCTGAGATAGGAATTATCCATCTCTGCAATGCCATTCTTTCTGAACTCCAGGGCGCCAGTGGGACAGACCCGGGAGCATAGCGCACAGAAGGCACAGGCCCCGCTCATTCTCTTCTCAATGAAGTCCTTGTCGATCAGGCCGCGGACCACAGCTCCCACCGATCCTATGATCAGCTCCCCTTTGGGGCAGACTTGAACGCAGGTTCCACAGCCGATGCACCTGTCCGGCAGATAAAACTGCGCTCTGTCTTCCCGGGATTCCAGCAATACCTCTCTCATCTTAACCCTGCCTTCTGGGCATCGATTTAGGCAGGAATGGGTTAAGAAGGTTTTCGTAAAAATCTGGGGATATCATATCCATTCCACCAGAAGCCATTTGCACCAGAAGGGATCAAGCAGAATACAACGCAAGGAATAGATACCGCCCGATGAGGGGAATTGAGCCATGTGCCCCAAGGGTGGAAGTGGAGTGGAAATGCAGATCTACATGCCGGATGGGAAAAGAGCGGAATTGGCAGCGAAAGACTGTCTCATTGAGGATATATTGAAGGAGCTGAAGATAAACTCTGAGGAAGTAATCGTGGCCAAGAACGGCAGAATAGTGGCGGAGGAGGAGACTGCTGGCGGCTCAGATGAGCTGAAGATAGTTCGAATAGTACATGGCGGATAGATTGAATTCCCATTAAATCCTCTGCAAAATCCTTAATAGATCAATGCATTTCCAATCCGGGTGATCAGATGCTGAGCGATGCCGAAAGGGAGAGGTACTCCCGTCAGATCCGCCTCTTTGCTGAGGAGGGACAGGAGAGGCTGAAGAAAAAGAGAGTCTTCATAGCAGGAGCAGGTGGTCTGGGCTCTGTCATCTCATTATACATGGCGGCCAGTGGCTTTGGCAGGATTCGCATAGCGGACTGTGATTCAGTTGACTTGAGCAACCTCAACCGACAGGTCCTTCATGGCAGCTTGGACCTGGGCCGGAGCAAGGCCCAGTCAGCTCTGGAGACCCTGAGCGACATCAACCCGGAGGTAGAGATCGAGGCCCTGCAGGAGAGAATCTCTGCGGAGAACATCAATGCCCTGGTGCAGGGCTGTGACATGATCATGGACGCAATGGACAACTTTCCGACCAGGTATCTGCTGAACCATGCGGCTTTAGAGAGAAGGATTCCCCTGTTTCACGGCGCCATCAGCGGATTTCAGGGGCAGGCAACGACAATAGTGCCGGGAAGGACTGCCTGTCTGCGCTGCATCTTTCCTCGCGCTCCGCCGGCGCAGGAGTTTCCTGCCCTGGGCTCGACCTGCGGGGTCATCGGCTCCATTCAGGTTAATGAAGCCATAAAGTTCGCCCTCGGCAGAGGCGAGCTTCTGAAAAACCGCCTTCTCCTCTGGGACGGTCTCTCTTCCACCCTGGAGGAGGTCTCCTGTGAGAAGAGCATTAGCTGCATGGAATGCGGATCCATCTAGGGGATTGAGAGCAGCAATCCCTCCGCGTGGAATAATCTATTAAGCTCGACTGAGGATATCTGAATCGAATCAGGATTATCAATATCAAGAGATGAGCATATGACCGAAGGCAAGAAGGCGCTGTTGGTGATGGGCTGCCCGGAGGTGCCGGTGCAGATCAGCATTGTGATCTATCTCGCCCAGAAGCTGAGAAAAGAGGGCTGGGATGTAACTGTGGCGGGAACAAGTGCTCCAATCAAGCTGCTCAAGACAGCTGATCCTGAGGGCTATTACGTGCAGAAGACGGCGGACCTGGACTGGATCATACAGGAGATCGTGGAGAAGAAGATAGACTTCAATGTCTGCTTTTCCTTCATGCATAGTGATGCCGGCATGGCCTATGGGGCCACTTTCAGCGCCATATCCAGAGCCGTGCATTATGCGGTGGTCTTTGGCAAGAATGCAGATTCCCTGGGGGAGAGCATAGATTATCCGACTGAGAAGATCGTGGCCAAGGCGACCCATAATCCTGGGCCTCTGAAGAGCAAGATTGACAAGGTGATCATTTGAGCTGCATTGAGCAGATGAAGTACAAACTGTACCTGGAAAGGACCTCATTTAGAGAGGCCAGGGAGTATATAGAGAAGAACTCTGAAGAGGTTTACTACGTCGAGCCAGGATACAGGATCTTCAAGGACTATTACATAATTGGCGTGCCGCCGGTGGCATTGGGTATAAGGGGGGATGAGGTTCTATTCACCTATGTCAAACCCTGTCACGGCACATTCGTTATGGGCGTCGATTCCTCTGAGGAGATCGCCCGGTTGAGGGAGAGAGAGGAGGAGAAGATCAAGAAGACGCTGAAAGAGGGTCAGAAGAAAGGCTCGGAAAAGGACAAGACAAAGGCATCTATTATCAGCTATGGTGATATTTATAAAATAAATGATCGGTGAACATAAAAGTTATTGTGAAGAGGGTCGACAGCAAATGCTGGTAAAGGTCAGGGCATTCGCCCAATTTCGAGAGATCCTGGGAAAGGAGATGGATATGAATATCCCGGAGGGCTCGACTGTTCTTTCCCTGGTGAAGAGCATTGGAGCATCCTCAGCTGCCTTCAGGGAGCAGGCCTTTTCTGGCTCTGGTGGGCTGAATGACTATATCCTTTTAATGATCAATAGGAAGAGGATTGATCCATTGAACGATCTCTCCATTCTTCTGAACGAGGGCGATGAGCTGGCCATATTTCCGCCGGTCGCTGGAGGGTGAAGAGAATTGTTCAAGATCACCACAGAGGAGATCTCTTTAGAGGAGATGATCCAGAGGGCGAAGAGGGAGGATTCCGGTGCCATTGTCACATTCATGGGAACGGTCAGGGACGACGGCATCCAGATGATGGAGGTAGAGGCGTTCACTGAAGCGGCTGAAGCCGAGCTCGAGCAGATACGCCTTGAGGCCATTGAAAGATTCGGCCTCGCATCGGTGCAGATCGCCCACCGCACCGGCAGGCTGGCAGTAGGGGAGAGCATCGTGGCCGTAGTCTGCACTGCTGCTCATAGAGCTGAGGCTTTCGAAGGGTGCAGATACATCATCGATGAGCTGAAAAAGAGAGCCACCATCTGGAAGAAGGAGATCGGAGAGAATGACGAGCGATGGGTGGGAGAGCAGGAGCGAGAATCGAAGAGGAATGACTGGAATCAAGAGATGAATGGAGAGAAAAAAGAGATGAATAACCTTAGAATTGTGCTCTGCACCGCCTCTCCTGAAAATGGCGAGCTGATAGCCAAATCGCTGATAGAAGAGCATCTGGCAGCTTGCGTTAACATCTCAAGTGTCAATTCCTGCTATTTATGGGAGGGCAAGCTCAACCTGGAAAATGAGGCTTTGTTGATCATAAAGACAGAGCAGACCAGAATTGAGAAGCTGATATCGAGGATCAGAGAGCTGCACAGCTATGAGCTTCCCGAGATCATCGTCCTCCCGATAATCGACGGCTATCAGCCATATCTTAACTGGATATCGCAATCTGCAGGTGGCTCTAGCTAGCATAATGATAAGATAACGATGTTCTTGAGAGGATAATGATATATTTTTGCAGTGCATAAGGCTCTCCATGGCCCGAGATCTGAATGAGCGCGATATAGAGATTCTGAGAAAGCTAGCACCAGAGATCATGGAGATGGAAGGGCATGGCTACCAGATCGAGTACATGAACATTCTGCCACCATTGGCGAACCATCTCTCCCGCGGGCTGGCAGACTTCGAGCAGCGGCTGAAAAAGCTGTCTGTCGACGATATGCAATACCTCACTGATATGATTCTCCAGGGAATAGAGGGACTGAGCTGTCTGGAGCCTGATTATGCAGAGGTCTTCTCCACCATTGCCGGGCAGAGGCTATCGGGCGATGTGGCAGACAGGGTTCGCGAGGTCTATGAATCAGGGGAAGGATGCGGCGCATAAATCCGGCATAGCAGGATCTGTGAGAGTGACTTGAATGGCTCTTTATCCAGAGGCTATGGACGCCAGGATCAACATCGATGACGGTGGAAGGGGTGGATTGCCGGTGGTATTTGTCCACTCCCTTGCCGGAAATGCATCCCAATGGTCCATGCAGCTCGATCACCTCCGGAAGGAGCGACGGGCGGTGGCCTTCGACCTGCGGGGGCATGGCCTGTCCGATCTGCCTTCCGATGGTGACTACTGGGTGGAGACTCTGGCCGAGGATATCGGTATTGTGGCACGGTCCCTGGATCTCGATCGGTTCGTTCTGGTGGGGCATAGCCTTGGTGGTTCGGCTTCAATTGCCTATGCAGGAGAGAATCCTCATAGAGTCAGAGGCTTATTGCTTGTCGATCCATCTGGGGATGGTAGGGCATTGCCTGAGGAGATAATAGAACCGTTTCTGGTCGCGCTGCAGTCCGATGATTATCTGCGCACTATCAGGGATTACTGGCAGACGTTGCTGGTTGGGTCCGGCCAGGTGGTTATAGAGAGGGTTATGAACGATCTGTATGCCACCCCGAAAAACGTGGTTGCAGGTGCCTTCAGGGATAGCCTCTTATTTGATCCGGTCTCCATGCTCCAGCGTTATTCAGGGCCAAAGCTCTCTGTTATAAGCCACCTGAATGATGCCCCCTACAGCCTTCATAATCTTGTTTCTGATCTTCCTTTCATAAAAATATCAGGCACCGGACACTGGCTGCAAATGGACCGGCCTGACGAGTTTAACCGGATTCTCGATCAGTTCCTCCTCTCAGTGGAAGGCGGGGGAAAATGGCCGGAGGATGGCGGAAGATGACCTCATACGGCATCATTGGCACCGGCCATTTGGGAAGCATGCTGGCAGAAGAATTTGTTCGCCGGGGAGCGATTAAAAGAGAGGAGCTCTGGGTGAGCAATCGCAGCCAAGAGAAGGCCCAAAAGCTGGCAGAAGAGCTGGGAGTGCGGGCTGCAGATAACCTGAAGGTGGCGGAAAGGTCGGATGTTCTATTCCTGTGCGTTCGGCCTGTGGATCTGAAAGGGGTAATAGCTGAGACTGGTGAGCTGCTCACCCCGGAAAAGCTGATCGTATCGGTGGCAGTGGATTTTTCCCTCCGGCAGCTGGAGAGTCTATGCCGGGCCAGGGCGGCCCGGGCTATTCCCAGCGTCGCCAGCGGTAAAGGATTGGGGGTCACCCTTCTCGTCCTGGGAAGTGATGCCTCAGAGGATGATAGATCTCTGCTCTTTCGGCTCTTCGGGTCCATTGGCTGGCCGGTGGAGGTGGCAGAGGAGCAGCTGGAGGTGCTATCCGATCTCACCAGCAGCGGGCCCGCGTTTATATCTGCCATCCTCAGGGAGTTCGCCCTGGAAGCCTCTATGCGGGGTGCAAGGGTGGATAGAGAACTGGCTGAGCAGTTGATCAAAAAGACACTGATCGGGACTGCGGCTCTCTTGGAGGATAAGAGCTTTGATGATCTGATTGCGATGGTAGCGACCAGGGGAGGGATAACTGAGGAGGGCGCAAAAATGATAGAGGCCCTATCGCCGGAGATGTTCCGCCAGCTCTTTTCGGCGACCTCTGCCAAGCATCGGCTGGTAAAAGATAGGATAGGTGATCTGGAAGAGTAGCTGATGCGCTTGATTGCGCTGATTGCATTGCTATGCGTCATTGCATCCAACTATCCCGCTATCCCTCATTTCGTCCTCGCGGCGGAATGCCTCACTCGCGTGAGGCTGCAGTTTGTTTAGGCTTTAATGATATTGATTTTATTTTCCCATGAGAAACATTC
>DAIO01000076.1:0-4771 GCA_002498745.1 Methanosaeta sp. UBA533
GGCAGTATAGTCACTAAGTGATATATAGGTTTTGGTGGGCTACTTGCGGCTTTCCTCCCCGCCCTGAAGAACGGGGCTTCCAGCCTGTGTTTATGTGATATGGCGCTCGAAAAGGCTTATCATATAGGGAAGAAGGATAGCATAAGGAGAAAACCATGCACAGATGGGATCCAGAGACCTATGAGAAGAGCTCGTCTGCCCAGCAGACATGGGCGCAGGAGCTTTTGTCCAAGATCTCAATCAGGGGAGATGAAAGGATACTTGATATCGGATGCGGAGACGGCAAGATCACCGCCGAGATATCGCGCCTCGTTCCCAGGGGGTCGGTGGTGGGGGTTGATAGCTCCCTGGAGATGCTGAACTTTGCACGATCACGCTTCCCTGATGAGCTATGGCCAAACCTCGAGTTCCAGCACCAAGATGCCCGGGATCTGCCGTACCATGACCAGTTTGATCTCATCCTCTCTTTTGCTGCTCTTCACTGGATTTTGGATCACAGGCCGGTTCTGGCGGGGATATTGCGGAGCCTGAAGAGCGAAGGCCGGGTTTTTATGCAGTTTGGGGGAAGGGGCAATGCGGCCAGCGTCCTGGATCTTGCCGGGGAGATGATCAAGGAAGAGAAATGGTATCCTTACTTCGAAGACTTCCAGTTTCCTTACGGCTTTTATGGACCGGAGGAGTACCGGGCCTGGCTGGATGAATCCGGCCTGAGAGCGGTTCGGGTAGAGCTATTGCAGAAGGATATGGTCCAGAAGGGCAGGGCAGGCCTGGCCTCATGGATTGAGAGCACCTGGCTGCCCTACATCCAAAGAGTCCCAGTGGAGATGAGATCGGATTTTATTCATGAGGTGGTGGATAGATACATCCAGCTTCATCCTCTGGATGAGAATGGAGATGTTCATGTGGGGATGTTGAGGCTGGAGGTGGAGGCCAGGAAAAGCGATTCCGATAATAAGCTTAATAGATCCGACTGAGAAGGACTATTAGGAGAATAATATGATCAGCTTTATCACAAGTAACAAAGGAAAGTATGTAGAGGCCCGGGCCATTATCGATGGTCTGGAGCAGAAAGATCTTGGCTATACTGAGATTCAAGCGGATACTCTGGAAGAGGTGGCGGTCTATGGCATGAACGAGATCATGGCCCGGCTAAAGGAGCCAGCAATGCTGGAGGATGCAGGCCTTTTCATCGAGGCGCTGGGCGGCTTTCCTGGGGTCTACTCCGCCTATGTCCAGAAGACCATTGGCAATGAGGGAATACTGCGGCTCATGGATGGGATCTCGAATCGCAAGGCCTTCTTCAAGTCGGTGGTTGTGTATTCTGAGCCGGGGCTTGAGCCTCGGATGTTCCAGGGGATAGTTGAGGGGCAGATCGGCCATGAGGCACGGGGAAGCTCGGGCTTTGGATACGATCCCATATTCTATGTGGGGGAAAAGAGCCTGGCCGAGATGGAACTGGCGGAGAAGAATAGAATATCTCACCGTGCTGCATCAATGCGCGCTCTTGATGAATGGCTGGAGGGCCGCTAAATTTTTTTAGCTTAAAAAGGAGATGGAAGCTTATGATATCGGACGGTTCTTGCGATTTCTGCTGTCGTCTTCTTCATCTCTCACGACTTGGTTTTTTTCATATGCATCCGCCTGGGAATCTATATTCCCATGCAAATTCGTGCTCCAAGCAACTTAATGGTTTCGGTTTGACGGTTTGCGATCTTATCTGCGATATCCTCTATTTCCCTTTGAATATATCGCCCGGATGCGAGTTTATCACAATCGTCTATATCATCATGAAAAGGCAAATATTGTTCTGGTGATCTCGATAATGGATTATGCCTCTTTATCCCTGATGGTGTTACTAGGCCTGGCCGTATGGTGGATGATTCTGATTGCATCCGGGCTGAGGCAGTCGCATATGCGAACAATGAAATAGCCTTCTTTTGGCGACCATCAGTTACGCTTCCTTTTTTCCAGAGCGCAGCGCGGAAGCATACTCTCATCTATGGTCTTGATATAAGGAGCCTGGACGGCAGAGATGTAGACCATACGCGCTCCAACAGATATGACATGATCTGTGGGCTTGGGTGGACTGGTCTTGACGGAGAAGATCAGAGGGCCTTCGCAGGTGGTGGCGATGCGCATGTCTGTGGAGCGAGCGCGGATATAATCCTCCATCTCCGGGGCGATCTTGATGGAAAGCGATGTAGCAGCCATTGAATCCGATATTCTCACGGGATATAGAAATAGATTCTCTCGACGAAATAAGTTTATAGACCCGGTGGCCACAGTCCTGGGCGTGAGACGAAGAAAGGACAATCATAGATCGAGAGATCTTGCCCTGCAGCGTATGGAAAGGCTCTTTGTCCTGGCGGAGGAGGCGCACCGGGTTCATCCTGAGAGAAGCAAGAGGTATGTCCAGATTGCCCGGCGAATAAGCACTCGTACCAGGGTCAGAATGCCCCGATCTTTTAAGAGGCTTTACTGCCGGCACTGTGGCAGCTACCTGTCCCCGGAGAACTCCAGGGTGAGGCTGTCGGATGGCGTTATGATCACCACCTGCATATTCTGCAATGGTCAGATGAGGCGTCCCTATAAACCCAGAAGGGAATAGGGACCAAAAATTGCTCGAATTAAATCTCGTCGAAGCCTATATACTGCATCATCCTTTCCTTCTTATTGCCCAAAAGCTCCTTTTCGCGATTGAGTATCTCTTCTACCAGCTCGATCACAGGCCTGCCTCCATCCCAGTTCCGGGATATGATATCGGAAGATCCTGTTTCCTTCATCACCTCATATGCGACGAAGGCGCATAGATAGATATCATCGACATATCCCACCGGGCCGAACTTATCTTCTGGAATTATGTCCTCGGGCAGAATGAAGTATGCGATGGCGGCAATAATCTGCGGCGACATGGATTTGGGAAGATCTTTATCATCTAGCAGCCTGGTCATCATTCTATAAAAGGCCGGAGCTTGATGAATGATATCGGAAAATTCTCCTTCGTATCCGGATATATCCTTTTCCAGCATTACATCGAATCTATTCAAATAATGAACCTCCTCCACTCCTCTGCCAGGATCCCCAGAGCGACAAACCTGGCCTCGTTATATATGGTGATATGAAGGGGGAATTAATTAACTTTTGGGAGGTAGAGATATATCTCCAGAACGAAAGACGGCTGTTCATGAAGCTCGCATTGATCCTATTAGCTCTTCTGGCAGCGACAAGCATTCCCTCGGCTGCAGAAGGGGGTACAGCGGAATACTGGTCGAGCCTTGGTGATCAGCAATTGTATAACGGCAGCATAGAAGAGGCCGCAAGAAGCTATGATGAGGCCCTGGAGTTGGACCCTGGCAATGTCAACCTTTGGAACCGCAAGGGATATGCATTTGGCATCTTGGGTCGTTATGAGGATGCGGTGGCAAGTTTCGATCAGGCTCTGGCGATAGACTCCAATAATGTCGAGGCTTTGAACTGGAAGGGCCTTGCCCTCTACAGAGGATTAGACAGGCATGATGAGGCTATAGCCTGCTTTGACAAGGTGTTGGGGCTGAATGCTTCAGACTCTGAAGCCTGGAATGGAAAGGGCATGGCTCTGGCTGATAAAGGCGATCTCTCCGGATCGCTGGTCTGTCTTCAGATGGCAACCAAACTCGATCCTCTAAATCCAGGAGCCTGGAATAATGAGGGGGTAGTCCTGCGAGAGCTGGGAAAGTACCAGGAAGCGCTGGAACGCTTCGATAGAGCCCTGCTTCTTGACCCTAACAACCAGGCGGCTCAGACGAACCGGAATAGCACCCTGGAGGATATGAATCGGATCGTTCAGCTGGGAACCGGGCAGAGGGCATGATCTGCAGGGGCATGGGCAGGGCATAAACAGCACTCTATTCAGAGCTACAACTTGAAATGCGAATACGTCAATTACCGAAATGGTGACCGATGGATGTGGATGAGGCTGATTTGTCTGGTGATCATGTTTATGGCCATTCCCGGCATTAAGGGGGAGATACCCTTGGCCTATACACCAGCCGCTATCAGTGGCGGCCAGAATGATGTACTCACTGTCAAGAACTATGATACCGGTGCAGTCATGACCGAATCATACACCGATGTAGAGCACCTGAATAGAGATACTCAGGTTCGAACGGGGGCCTACGCAAATTCCGCAGACGCCGCGTCGCCGAGAGGAGGCCTGGAGGCGAGCATCAGCTCCAATGTCATAGGCAATGCTCATATCGCCTGGCAGTCCAGCGACCCCAACGTCACCGTAAAAGGCCGTCATCCTCTCATCGGCCGCAGCGTTGAGGATCTGACCGGTGTATTCTCCATCGAGAAGTTGATCCAGCTGTGGTCTGACAGCCAGTCCGGCGAGATCTGCGTGGACTGGCTGCCTTGTTCCTGATTTCTTTCAGCCTAATCCCATGCCACCAGTTGGATATTATCCAGTCATCTACTTTTTAGGATCCTGTTTTGGATCCATCTTGATCTCCACCACCAGGTCGTTATAGTCGGTGTCCTTCAGCCCGTAAAGGTCCTCCCAGCGAAGCTGGCATTTGTTCGATCCGAGCTTCAGCCGAAGGACATGCGATTTTCCGTCCTCATTGAGGCCGCTGTCTGTGTAGAAGAAGGTCCCATCCTGGGTCTGCAGAGCGAAGATCAGCCTGGTTCCTGCCGGATAGTCTCCTACCTCAAAGCTCTTGCCCACGTTTCCCTGAATGGAGTCGAAGATCAGCTTCTTCTCGGGCTTATAGAGCCAGAACTGGTTATGATT
>DAIO01000156.1:0-3801 GCA_002498745.1 Methanosaeta sp. UBA533
GCTGTTATAGTATATTAAGGTTCATAGCGTAGGGCGGGGTACGATTCATCTCCGGCCTAAAGACCGGAGCCCTCTCTACCCCTGCGCCCCAGCACTGTAGACACCCTGGTCTCAAGGGTTCTGGAAGGAGCCAGGGAGGCGGGGCTTGATACCTCCAAGTACTTGCTCAATGAGATGAAGTACTCCGGCTGCCAGGCTTGCGAGTACTGCAAGTCTCATGATCACTGCCGCCTGGATGATGACGTCACAAAGCTCTTAGAGGAGATGAAAGAAGCGGATGCCGTGGTCTTCGGCTCGCCGATATACTTCTCCCTGTTCAGCGGACAGTTCAAGCTGATGGAGGACAGGATGTACTCATTGATCGATGCGGCATTCGTCCCCCGCCTCCGCCCAGGAAAGAAGGCCATCATTGTGACCAGCCAGGCAGATGCGGAAGTTGAGAACTATGCCAGAGCAGCGGATGATTTTGCCCTCGCCCTGAAGATGCTCGGATTTGAGGTGGCGGATATTATTCGTATGGTAGATGGCATCACCCCGGATGCCGTCCTGGCTAAAGGGGAACTGCTGGATATGGCGCGGTCTGCGGGAGCTGCCCTCGGCGGGCGTTAGAATAGACCCTGCTTAAGGCCGAGACCCTCAGGCCAACCAGCCTGACCTTTTTTTTCTTTCTCAAGAATTGATCAACCAGTCGTTTGCCATTGTTCCGGAGAATATCCAGGTCATTGGTGGAAAAAGAGAGGGACCTGGCGCGAGTGAATGTATCGAAGTGCTCGTATCTGACCTTGACGATGATGGTCTTGAAGCGAAAACCGCACTCGATCAGCTCACCATGAATCTCCTCTGCCAATGGATTTGGTCTCATAGTTCACCACAACCTCGCTCGGATCGATGCCCTGGGCACGCTCGTAGAGCCTCTTTCCCAGGCTTCCCAGCTGCCTTGCCAGGCGGTCGGGATCAGCTGCTGCCAGCTGGCCGATGGTCCTGATACCCAGATCGAGCAGCATCTCCTCCGTCCTCGGTCCCACTCCGGGTATCTTCCTGACTCCCAGAGGAGAGAGGAACTCCTTAGCTCCCTCTTCACTGATGACGGTCAATCCAAAGGGCTTTCTGAAGTCCGAGCCGATCTTGGCCAGCATCTTGTTTGGGGCGACTCCGACCGAGCAACTCAGATCCTCGCTGTCCAAGACCTCCTGCATTATTGTCCTGGCCAGGTTGGCGGCTTGATCGAGATCATCCACTCGACCGGAGAGGTCAAGGTAGGCTTCATCTATTCCCCCTTGCTCGAACCTCTCGGTATGGCTTCTCAGAATTCTCATCACGTTATTGGATGCTCGTCGATAGAGTTCATGGTCTGGTCGGAGATAGACCCCCTCCGGACAGAGCTTCCAGGCTCGGGATATGGGCATGGCTGAGCGGACGCCAAAGCTCCTCGCCTCATAAGATGCGCTGCTTATAACGCCCCGCCCCCTGCCCTCTTTGGGATCAGCGCCCACGATAACCGGCCTTCCCTCGAGCTCTGGATGCTCCCGGACCTCTACCGAGGGATAGAAGGCATCCAGATCAACATGCAGTATCGTCCGCATCTATCCATTCCACTGAATCTTCCCGCAGGCAGAAGATAATAATTTTTTAGTCTGAGGTTACACTTTACTCTTCCTGATGTCTGCTGCCTTCAAGATATCCTCTGCCAATATCGTCAGCAAAACAGTCAGGTCCTCCATGATGAAGATCTCAGTTAGAGCGCGATCAAAGAGCATTGTGGCATCTGCAGGAAGGTCCTCATCGCTTTTCCAGAAAAAGATCCGGACAAATACGCCGGAAAAGGCTTCCACCTCCACCGCCACATCCGCACCCTCCACCCTCCTGCCGGCAAAATCCTCCCGGAGTATCCTAGTTAGTTCTTCAGGATCCTGACCAAACCACTCTACAAGCGGCCTGATGGCCCGGCGGGTGAAGTTGGTGCAGAAAAGCTTCCCCCCAGTGGTTTCTTTGATGGAGATCCATTCACCCAGAGGATTGTATCCTTTTTTCGATCTGCTGATCAGATAGCGCAGGATGAGAACAGACACATCTTCATTGGCCCGAAGGCCGCAAGGACTGAGGAGAACCTCCCTTTCGGCAAGCCGTATCTCATATTTGTCTCGAAACAGCGATAAACTGCAATTGGCTGGAAAGGCTATCCTTTCCAGCTCCCTCCAGGATATACCCAGCGATATCTCATATCCCATCGATCCATTCCTCTGTCCCAAGCTGTTTCATAATGGAAGATTTCGGGCGACATGATCATGCTTTCGGCTGATCAAAAGAAAAATATCGAAAGGCTTAAGCCCTCAAAAAAATGAAAGGAGAGCATGAATCTTGGGCGGAGGTTCGACATAGGGGCGGGGATTTTCGTCTTTCTGATAATCCTTCTCACCCTTTACCTGACCAAGGACTTCCTGACAACCATCCTCTTGAGCGTGGTGCTCGTTTTTCTCCTCAAGCCCCTCTATGCCCTGTTCTTCAGGCTGACAAGAAGTAAGCAGATATCCTCATTTTTATCCATAATGCTGGTCTTCATCCTCATCCTCTCCCTGATTCTGGGGATAACCAGCGCCCTATTGGTGGAGCTGTCCTATCTGCAGTCATCAGGAGCCATATCAGATGTGGAGATTGATGAGACCATCAATGAGATCGATGCCTGGTCCAAGAGCTTTATCCCCTCCTGGCTTTACAACTCCATAATCGAGATCGCCCTGCGCTATGCGCAGGATATAAGCGACATTCCCATAGCGTTCGCCACCTGGGTATTTCCCATTCTGCAGCGCGAGCTCACCGCCTTTGGCTCCAACCTGCCCATTCTCTTTGCCCATCTGATCGTGGTGGTATTCTTCACCTATTATCTGCTCATAGACGGCAAGGCTTTTATTGATCAGGCGGTGGATCTGGTCCCCCAGGAAAAGCAGGATATTGTCAGGCGTTTTCTGGATGAGCTTTACAGCATCTACCATACACTCTTTACCGTATACTTCACCACCTCCATGCTAAGCGGTGTGATGGCAGCGATTGGCTTCTCATTGCTAGGCATCCCCTATCCATTTCTGATGGGGGTGGTAGTGGCGGTATTCACCCTCTTGCCCCTGCTGGGGCCGCCGTTCGTCTTCATTCCCATAGCAGTCTATTATCTGATCGTGGGAGACCTTTTCCGCTGCCTGATCCTCATGGTATTTGGAACGGTGGTGCTGATGGTAATCCCTGAAAACGTTATCCGCCCACACCTGGCCATGATGAGCTCCCGGATACACCCCATACTCACCCTGCTCGCCTATACCGCACCCATATTTGTCATTGGAATCATCGGGGTGATAGTCGGCCCTACCATCTACGGCTTCCTCCTCGCCGTCTACCGGTCGATCAATGCCGAAAGGAAAGGACTATAATACTAGTGGCATCCTGCAATTCAGGGGATAATGCAGGTGAAGAACGTGGGATTGTGCGGTCAATTGTGGCTGAATCCTCCGAGCCAATAATATTATAATTGAGAGGTTTAATGGGCGGGCAGAAAGAGTATCAATTGGCGGTATTGTTCATAATCCTGGATGTTTTATTCTGGGGTTTTTCCTTTATAAGCACCAAGGTGGTCCTGTCACAGATTCCGCCTGTATCGATAGCATTCTTCAGGCAGATCATCGCTGCATCGACTCTGATAATTCTTGTCTTTTTTACCGGGACCTCATTCAAAATAGGTCGAAGGGACATGGGATATATCGTCCTCGCCAGCTTCTTTGGAATAGTGATCATACGTCATCGGTTAAGGCTTGC
>DAIO01000140.1:0-4448 GCA_002498745.1 Methanosaeta sp. UBA533
CGTATTACAGGCTGATCTTCGGCCCCGGGAATGATAAGACCTACATTCTCTTTGGACAGCATTTCACCAAGGTCGCCAGGATTAAGCTTATCCGCGTCGACTGCATCCCTGCCAATAAAATTCCTTATCCTCTGGCGATCGACCCAATTTCCATCCCGAATGCCAACGATCACAACCTCTATCCCCAGCTCCTTCAATGCTTTGATCAGAGATGCAGCCTTAGAAGCTCCGTTCAAGAAAATTGCAGCTCTCTGTCCTGCGAATTTGGCCTTATAATGCTCTATCTTTCGAGATATTCTAATTGTCTCTCCGGCGATCATCCTCTCGGATTCTTCAATTATGCCGGGGTTTTCGAAGAACTCAGCAGCAGTTCTTAAGGCTGAAGATGTCTCTTCGATGCCGAGGAAGCTCACACTCCTGCAGGGTATGCCATACTTCTCTTCAAGTCGCCTGGCCAGGGAGCCAATGGAGCTGCTACATTGTACCAGATTCAGATCTGCACAATGAGCCCTCTGAATCTCTGCAACTCTTGAATCGCCGGTTATTGTAGATACCACCTCAATCCCCAGCTCTTCAAAGTAGGATCTGATGGGCCATAGATCTCCTGCAATGTTGTAATCTCCCAGGATGTTCACTGAATAGGGGCTTATGGGCTTGTAGCTCCTGCTGCCTATCAGCCTCAAGAGTGCATTGCATGCTGCTTCGTATCCCATCTCCGCCTTGAAACTCATGCTATCTACCGGAATGACAGGTATCCTCAAATCCTTCGCCGCAGATTCACACACTTCACTGATATCGCAACCCATTGTCTCGGTCATGCAGGTGGAATAGACGAATATGGCCTGGGGCTTGCAGGCTGCAGCCAGCTCCCGCATGACCTGAGCTGATAATCCCAAATTATCGAAGAATATCTTGTCTCGTTTACCATGAAGCATTGGTTGGCTGGAAATGCTTCCACGCGCGTTCCAGGCATATGTAGCACAAGTAACGCATTCAAGTGGCCCTTGGACCACATGCATGGCATCAGCTATTGGATTCAGAACAGATATCGCTCTGGAGTAGGCACAGGCCCCACGAGCTGTATCTTCATCGAAGAAGATCTTTTCGCATGCTAGTGACGTTAATTCATCCATTGCCTTCTGCTTTCATCTGCAGCCCAAATGTATTTGGAGCTATTTGAGAAGCATTAGGAATAATATAGATGAGTTCGGAAAATGTCATAACCAACTCTGTGAACGCTCCCCGCCCGAAAGAACGCGCTTCTATCTCTTTTGCGAACAGACTGCAGAAAAACTTTTAGCTATTAGGCGGTCAGTATGATCAGATGAACTCCATTGATCGAGCTATGAAAGGGACTGGCGAACCGATTTCCGCAGGCAGAGTCCCTGTAGGCGATATAGAGATGTATTTCGAGATCCACGGCCAGGGCGAGCCCTTGCTCATGATCATGGGCCTGGGGGGCCACTCGCTTGACTGGGGGTGGATAGTGCCCCGGAGATTGGCGGAACGCTACATGGTGATTCTCTTTGACAACCGCGGAGCGGGGCGCAGCGATCAGCCTCCTGGCCCCTTAACCATTGAGCAGATGGCCAAAGATGCCGCCGGCCTGCTGGATGCATTGGGAATTGATCATGCCCATGTATTCGGAGGAAGCATGGGGGGCATGATTGCTCTACAAATGGCTTTGGATTACCCCAAGCAAGTCGACAAGCTGGTGCTCGGAGGCACAACCGCTGGTGGAAACTCCAGGACCCATCCGCCGCCCGAGATCCAGAAGTACTTCTATCCGAGGACGGACCTTTCCGCCCATGACTACCTTTGGTGGACTGGAGCGGTATGCTATCCGCAGGAGTTCATTGAGGCCCATCCGGATATAGTGGAGAGGAAGATCCAGGCCAATCTCGCCTTTCCCGGAACCCTTGCTGCCTATGAGGCCCAGCTCGAGGCCTTCAATGAGTTCGATGTCGAAGGGCGCCTGGGCTTTATTCGTGCGCCTACGATGGTGATAATCGGCAACCGAGATGTGCTGATTCCGCCGCCCAATAGCTTCGAGATCGCCCGAAAAATTCCGGGAGCACAGATGCGGGAGATCGAAGGCGCAGGGCACATCTTCTGGATCAGCCATCCTGAGGAGACTGTATCGATAGTAAAGGAGTTCCTGGGATGAGGCGATGGCAAATAGGTCCAACCAAAGCTTTTTGCATCCATTTGAACTTTTTTGCTTTTCAAGATCTCTTGAAGGCCTATTTCGGCTTCTGGTGCCTTTCATGCAACAATCGCCAAGTAACGAATGCATCTGTACCTCTTTCATTCGACAAAATCCTCATAAGCCCTTCATGTCCGATTGGGCACCCATGGCATGGCAGCCTTGCGAGTGGCGGCAGGCGATGCCTGTGCTCGGAAGGGCCGATCGCTTGCGGGCGCGGATGCAGTTGGATTGGGCCAAGAGGATCAGATAGTTGTCGTTCAGATGCATGATTCTATGATTGAAATGAAGGCAATTCGTATTTCGTCTGCATCGGTCGGTTGAGGTCTACTCTGCGGATGAGGCTGGAGAGGACTCAGGGAAAGAGCCGCCTGGCTGAGGTGTAAAGGCCAGCAATCTATTTATTGTACAGAGAAATGAGGAGCCGCAAGTTAAATAACATAGATAATAGCAAGGTTAATTATGAAAATCATATACACCAAAGTATTCGTTAACGATCAGGATAAAGCCCTGAAGTTTTACACACAAATCCTGGGCTTTGTGAAGAAGAGCGACATTGTCGCGGGGGATTACAGATGGCTCACCGTTGTCTCGCCTGAGGATCAAAACGGCACCGAGCTCATACTTGAACGGAATGATAATCCCGCAGCAAAAACATACCAGAAAGCAATTTTCGAGCAGAGCATTCCCGCGGCAAACTTCGGGGTTTCTGATGTTCACATAGACTATGAACGATTGAAGAAACTCGGGGTGAAGTTCACAATAGAGCCGTCAGAAGTAATGGAGAATGTGACCATAGCCGTCTTCGACGATGCCTGTGGCAACTTGATTCAAATACAAACGATAGGATGAGGGACGCTTGAAAAGGCTGGATATTCGGTGACAAAGGAGCAGCGATTGCATAGAGGGATGTGGAATCATTTCGGATCAAAGACGAACAGAAGTCCCTTTAATCATTGCCCTGTTTGTGGTCACTTAGGGCAATGTGATGATCCGATAATTGAAGCAAAAAAATACAAAGGCCGGACCCCTCTCCGGCCCCATTCTCACTCTCTTTTTCCCGCTCTTCAAGCCGCCTTGCCGGATGCGAACCTCTTGTACAGGTCCAGCTCCATCGCCGTCGGCTTGACCTTCTTTAAGGCCTCTTCGAAGTGCTTCTTGGAGACCTTGTACTCGCAGATCTCATCGTCTGTCTTGCACTGGCCGCTCAGGACATACTCCCGGATGGCGAGCATGACCGCCTCATTGACCACCGCACCAAGATCTGCGCCTGAGAACTTGTCCGTTCTCTTGGCAATATCATCCAGGTCGATGTCATCCGCCAGGGGCTTTTTCGAGGTGTGGATCTTCAGGATCTCCCTTCTGGCCTCCTCATCCGGCAAGCTGATCTCGATCAGCCGGTCGAACCTTCCGGGACGGAGCAGAGCGGCATCGATGATATCCGGCCGGTTGGTGGCCGCGATCACCATCACGTCATTGAGGGATTCAAGCCCATCCAGCTCGGTCAGGATCTGAGAGATCACCCTCTCGGTGACATGAGAGTCGCTGCTCATCCCTCCACGGGAGGGGGCGATGGAGTCGATCTCATCCAGGAAGACCACTGAGGGTGCAGCCTGCCTGGCCTTGCGGAATGTCTCTCTCACAGCCTTCTCAGACTCGCCCACCCACTTGCTCAGGAACTCCGGGCCTTTGATGCTGATGAAGTTGGCCTGGCTCTCCGTGGCTACCGCTTTGGCGAGCATGGTCTTGCCCGTGCCCGGCGGGCCGTAGAGCAGGATTCCTCTGGGCGGCCTGGCGTCCATGTGCTCGAAGAGCCTGGCATAGGTAAGAGGCCACTCCACAGACTCTATCAGCTGCTGCTTGACCTCCGCCAGTCCGCCGATCTCATCCCAATGAACATTGGGGGACTCGACCATCACCTCACGCATGGCCGAAGGCTCCATCTCCCGCAGGGCTGCCAGGAAGTCCTCGTTGTTGACCTCGATCTTATTGAGCGTCTCC
The DNA here is from genome assembly GCA_002498745.1 of Methanosaeta sp. UBA533. Lineage (GTDB taxonomy): Archaea > Halobacteriota > Methanosarcinia > Methanotrichales > Methanotrichaceae > Methanothrix. The sequence continues at coordinate 4,208 of DAIO01000140.1, forward strand.
ACCGGTATGGACGCAACCTCCAGGTCGATCTCCGGCAGCACCCGGCGAATGGCGCGCATGGCCGCCTCTCTGGCCAGGGCAGCGAGATCTGCTCCCACGAAGCCGTGGGTCACATCAGCGAACTTCTCCTGGTTCACATCCTTGGCCAGGGGCATTCCTCTGGTGTGGATCTGCAGTACCTCCAGACGCGACTGCCTGTTGGGAACCCCGATCTCGATCTCCCGGTCGAACCTGCCCGGCC
>DAIO01000161.1:0-3039 GCA_002498745.1 Methanosaeta sp. UBA533
ATATACAATTAGGCGACACAGCAAAAACAGGCTTTATCGGCCTTTTATGCTTGGCACTAATGCTGTTTGCACTGGCAGCACTATTTGCATCCGCCGATGAGAACGATGATATTTCAGGCAAAGAGGCTCTACGATTGCTCCTGGAGGGCAATCTTCGTTATGTCTCCGGAAATATCACCCACAGTGGTCAGAACCTGGTAGATCGACGTTCTGAGCTCATCGCAGGCCAGCATCCATTTGCAGTCGTTGTAGGATGCTCCGACTCCCGAATTCCTCCGGAGATCATCTTTGATCAGGGTTTGGGCGATATCTTTGTGGTCAGAACTGCGGGCCAGGTTCTGGATAATGCTTCATTGGGGAGCATAGAATATGCCGTTGAACATCTGGAGGTGCCACTGGTGGTCGTCCTCGGCCATGATGACTGCGGTGCAGTAACTGCCGCTGTTGAAGGAGGGGAGGCTCCCTGCCATATGAAGTGCCTGGTTGAGAGCATTCGGCCGGCGGTGGACGAAGCCATCAAAATGGGAAATGATAGCGAACTGCTGGACAACGCCATCAACAACAATATCATGAACATAAAGAAAGAGCTTGAAGGCACCAACTGTATCCTGTCGGAAGGGATTCAGAAGGGAGAGCTGGCTATTGTAGCCGCACGTTATCATATAGATACGGGAGTGGTTCGTATCATAGGATAGTCTTCTGACTGCAACGATAGAAATGGAATAGATCGCTCTTGGCGCAATCGATTCCCATTTTTTTTAGAGGGATTCAAATCAATCATCCAGCTCTGGCTCCGCGAATAGATAAAAGTGCAGACCATGAGCCTGCAGATTAAATTATGGCAAAATTGACCTGCTGATACCATGTAAAATGAAGGACGTATGTATTCTATACTCTAAGAATAAGCAATCTATAAATACTTATGAAATGTATATGATATGCGAATGCAGCTAAAATTAACATCAAAGGAGAGGTTAGTTCTTTACGGTCTTGCCAGATATCCGGGATTTAGCGATATTGATCTCGCCTCCAACATAGGCGTGGATCGATCAACCATATTCAAGAGCAAAAGGAAGTTCAGAGACTGGAAACTCATTAAGCTATTGAATGTGCCTTCCGGAGAAGCTGTGGGTGCCGAAATCCTGACCTCAGTGTTCGTCAAGTACAATCCGACTGCCCCATACGAAGTGAGGAAGGAGTCCGAGTCCCATAAGAGATGGATAAGCTATCCTAATTGCGTATCTCATACTGCAACAGACACCGATTCCGTCTCAACATTTTACTCCCGGAGCCTGACGGATTTTCGGTTGAACTTCGATCCAATCATCGATGAGTACTACAGGAACGATTTCGTTGAGGATATTCATTATTACCACTATCCCTTCCAGGTCTCCGGCTACTCATCTGATGCCGCCCTGGCAGTTGATGGCCTCTTCGAGCTGGAAAGAGCTGATCTTCCCAGCGGGATGATCCCTCCCCGTCCCGTACTGACTGAGGACTCACGGCTGACGGAGAAGGACAAGCTGACCCTATACGCCTTTGTGAAGTATCCCATGCTCTCCGACCTTGAGCTCTCCAGAAGGACGGGCATATCCAGGCCTACGATCTCCGGAAAGCGGACCAAGTTCTTTCAGAGCGGCCTCTTGACCCGGGAAGCCTATATCGACTGGCAGAAGATCTGCTGCGAGCTGATGTCCTTCTATCATGTACCCATCAGGCACGGCCATGACCGGGAAGATCTGGCCAAGGTCTATCAGGCCTTCCGCCGGGTTGGAGCGCCGCTCTTTACCTATATGCAACCGGGCGAGATATTCGGGGCGTTCCTCTCCACTGGCTATCCAGAGCTTAAGAGCCGCCTGGATCAGGAGCTGCGCAACCTCTTTTCCCAGGGGCTGATCACTGAAAGGCCGATGCTGGTCATCATGCCTCTCAATGAGATAAGGTCCACCAAGATAGACTATGCGCCAATGGTAGCGGACATGCTGGGGATCGGCAGGGAGATCTGAGAATTCGGCAGCTTGGTCAGATCGCTGTAGTCTGCTCTCGGGCAGATCCGGCAAGCTTCAATATCTTCGAGCGTCTGCTTGAGCTGCAGGCTTGGCAGGAGTGCAAAGCATACCGATCCAGCGGAAACTTCCGTCTCCTGGTTCATGATGATAAGCAGACCGCCTTTATTGGTCTGGACGATCGGCTGGCGGATCTGGATCTTTATCCAGACATGATCGTCCTCCCCTGCAGGCATGAGGCCAAGGCAGCATTGCCCTGGTTCGGAGGGCATTTCACCGGCATTTTGGAGGTGGGAGAGGGCAAGAGCCGTCTTTCCGCTGCCGCTCCCTCTGGCTTGAGGTCATTTCTGCACAATATCTCAGCTATCGTCTCCCTGTCGATGCCGGGGTATATGGTCTCAGCTGAGGCCACTCATCATGCTCCTGTGGATGTAAGGACACCGTCCTTCTTCGCCGAGATCGGCAGCACAAAGGAGCAGTGGGTCGATCTGAAGGCGGGGGAGGCGGTGGCCAGGGCGATTTTGGCCCTTGAACCGGTGGAGTTGCCCGTGTTTCTGGGATTTGGAGGAGGTCATTATGTGCAGAGGCAGACTGAGCTGATCTTCAACTCTCGCATAGCTTTTGGCCATATGTTCTCCAGCTATCAGGTCCCGGATCTGGATCTAGAGGCGATTGAAATTGCTCGGGAAAGCTCGAATGCCACTTATGCCTATATCGACCGCAAGTCGCTGCGATCCGCAGAACGAAAGAGGCTTGAGGGAATGGTCGAAGAGATCGGACTGCCCATGCTCAAAGCGCAGGAGATTCGGGCCCGATTTTCCCCGAGCGATGCGATATAATAACATTAGATTTTACCGCCGCCAACATTACGATCCTTTGGCAGAAGCTGAATATCTCATAAAATATTTAAATATTGATCGATTTTCTGCAATAAATCCCGGGATTCCATGGAATTTTCTCGGAATATGAGGTTATATCTGTTATTTTTAGACAAAATAAGGGGCAAATGTGTAGAGTCCCGAAATTATTTCGC
>DAIO01000187.1:0-7043 GCA_002498745.1 Methanosaeta sp. UBA533
CGAATGTTTCTCATGGGAAAATAAATTAAAATGAATGCGCAAATTTTCCGCGGGCAAGATTAATCGGTGCCAGCCCTCTCTTATCATGAATATCTGCAATTGAAGGGGAATTAGATTTATTTTTTGCAGGATGAGAACGATGTCAAAAGTGATAGCGGGGAGTAGATTTGAACTACTGGTCTACGGGTTATGAGCCCGTCGGGATATCCTGACTACCCTACCCCGCTTCGTATGGGACATACTCAGTGATTTATACTTGCTTATAAGGCTTGCGTATAGAAGCTATCGCCACTTGCCTGGATAGACCCATATGGAGTATCGTCCTGCCCTCACTTCCCGTGAATTGTCCTCGCCCGACGATGCCGTTTGGAATGGGCGCGATTGATTCAGCCTGGATTGGTTGGCCAGCATTTGTCTGCAGGGATTCGTTAAGCTGAGACTCGTTTACTTAATGTATCACCTGTTCAATCATCTCTTATGCTGCTGATGGGCGCAGACGAGGCAGGAAAAGGGCCTGTTATTGGTTCCATGTTCGTAGCTGGACTGGTGATCGATGAGGAGAGGTTTTTTGACCTTGCCGCCCTGGGGGTGAAGGACTCCAAGATGCTCTCGCCAGCGAAGAGGGAGGCTCTGGCGAGAAAGATCACCTCTATTGCTACCGATCAATACATTCTAGAGGTCAGGGCTGAGGTGATCGACGAACTGCGCCTGGTTATGACCATGAATGATATCATGGTGAGAAGCTTCTCCCAGGTGGTGGGACGACTGCATGCCGATAGGGCGATTCTCGATGCCGCTGATGTTAATGCGGAGAGGTTTGCCCAGGCAGTTCGCTATCATTCGAAAACCAGCATGGATCTGATCGCAGAGCATAAGGCAGACCAGAGGCATCATGTCGTCTCTGCCGCCTCAATTCTGGCCAAGGTGCGCAGGGACCAGTCCATGCGGGAGCTGGAGAGCGAGATGCACTGCAAGATCGGGAGTGGATATCCTCATGATCGCGATACTATCGCCTTTCTCTCGGAGTGGGTTCGAGAGAATAATGACCTCCCTCCCTGCGCCAGGCATAGCTGGACAACGGCACAACGCATCAAAGCTAGTTTTATATAGGCCGCCTGAAATCAAGATGCCTAAGAAGGGATCAAATGGATATAGAGGATACTTTGCTCATGATTCCAGGGCCGGTCAAGGTCGCGCCACGAGTGTTGCGCGCCATGTCCAAGCCCATGATCAGCCATAGAAGCGGCGAGTTCGGAGCCATTTACAGCGAGTGCGCCGAACTGCTCAAGGAGTTCTTCCAGACCAAAAACCAGATCGCGATAATGACCGGCAGCGGAACGCTGGGCATGGATGCGGCCGTAGCCGGCATCATCGGTCATGAGGATAAGATAGTCACCATATCCAACGGCAAATTCGGCGAGCGATTCACTGAGATCGGCGAACGATATGGCAAGTGTGTGCCAGTGAAGTTCGACTGGGGCATGCCATTTGATCTGGATAGGGTCGAGGCCGCCCTGGAAGAGGGAGCCAAAGCGGTGGCCATGGTCCATAATGAGACCTCAGTGGGCCTGACCAACCCCGCGAAAGAGGTGGGAAGGCTGGCGAAGAAGTACGATGCGGCATTCATAGTGGACGGCATATCCTCCATCGGCGGCAATGAGTTCCTCACCGATGAGTGGAACATTGACATCGCCATCACTGGCTCGCAGAAGGCTCTGGCTGTGCCCCCGGGCCTAGCGGTGGTATCCGTCTCCCCCAGAGCAGAGGAGAAGTTCCTTGCCCAGAGCGCAAGCTACTATGCCGACCTGAAGGCCCATCTGAAGAGCGCGAGAAAGAGCCCGGCTCAGACTCCGTTCACACCCGCGGTGCCACTGTTCTTCGCCATGCAGGAGGCCTTGCATATGGCGGCGGAGGAGGGATTTGCCGTCCGGAGAGAGAGAGCAGCAAAGCAGGCGGAATCGGTTCGATCTGCTGCCAAGGCACTGGGTATAGAGCTCTTCCCCCAGACCAATGAGAACTCTTATTACTCCAATACAGTGACCGCTATGAAAATGCCTGAGGGCGTGAGTGATGACAAGCTGCGCGGCGGCATGAAGAAGAAGGGAGTCATCGTCTCCGGTGGCCAAGAGCAGCTCAAGGGCAAGATCTTCCGCATCGGTACCATGGGAGTCTGCTCTAGCGGCGACCTCTTGAGGACTATTCAGACACTGGAACTGATCCTGCTCAAAGAGGGCAATATCCACTCCTGCGGCGTAGGAGTGGAGGCGATGAACAGAGTGCTGGACAGCTGATTGCTCTGCACTAAAATATTTTTGGTCGAAGATCAAAGCCTACAGAGAAAAGCATACTTCTACCATCTGGCAGAGGGAACGGGAAGCATAGCACGAAAGCGATTCCCGGATCTGGATTCACATGAGCTGCTTGCGGAATCCCTGGATTTCAAAGCATTTAAATAATGACGTGTGGAAACCATCAATGTATATCAGACAGCATCTCAGCATAAAGATGGAGTGCGCTAGCATAAAGATGGAGTGTCCCAGATGAAGATCAAGTACTTGCTCGACGAGGAAGAGATACCCAAAAAGTGGTACAACGTAGCCGCAGATATGCCAACGCCCTTGAAACCGCCTTTGAATCCAGGAACGCTAAAGCCGCTAACTGCCCAGGATATGGAAGCGATCTTTCCCAAAGCGCTTATCCAGCAAGAGATGAGCACTGAGCGCTGGATAGATATCCCAGAGGAGGTACGCGAGATCCTCAAGCTATGGAGGCCCACTCCCCTTTATCGGGCCGCTTCCCTGGAGAAGGCGCTCAAGACCCCTGCAAAGATATACTATAAATATGAGGGTGTGAGCCCCGCCGGTAGCCATAAGCCAAATACCGCTATCCCTCAAGCCTACTACAATATGAAGGAGGGAATAGAGAGGCTGGCGACGGAGACAGGAGCCGGGCAGTGGGGCTCGGCCCTAAGCCTGGCCACTTGCTTATTCGGCCTGCAGTGCACAGTTTATATGGTTAGATCAAGCTTCGATAGCAAGCCCTACCGCAAGAGCGCCATGCGGGTTTGGGGCGCTGAATGCCTATCTAGCCCCTCGGACCGGACGAACTTCGGCCGGCAGATTAGGGAAAAGATGCCTGACACGCCGGGAAGCCTGGGAATAGCCATATCTGAGGCTGTGGAGGATGCAGCAAGCCATGATAACACCAACTATTCATTGGGATCGGTCCTAAACCATGTCCTGCTCCACCAGACCATCGAGGGCCAGGAGCTGAAAAAGCAGTTCGATATGACTGAGGACTATCCCGATGTGATGTTCGGCTGCTGCGGTGGAGGGAGCAACTTCCCAGGAATGGTCTTCCCCTTCATCCCCGATAAACTAAAGGACAAAAAGGACCTGCGAATGGTAGCCTGCGAGCCCACAGCCTGCCCTACCCTAACCGAAGGGCTCTTTGCTTATGACTACGGCGATACCGCAGGCATGGCGCCGGTGATCATGATGTACACCCTGGGCCATGATTTCATTCCACCGGGCATTCACGCAGGCGGCCTGCGCTACCATGGAGATGCACCACTGCTCAGCAATCTGGTGCACGACGGCCTGATCGAGGCCACTGCTCTGCAGCAGACTGAGGTCTTCGAGGCGGCCACCCTCTTTGCCCGCACCGAAGGAATTATTCCTGCCCCTGAAGCCTCTCATGCCATCAAACCGGCAATAGACGAGGCCCTGAATTGTCGGAAGACGGGAGAGGAAAAGGTGATATTCATATCCCTGAGCGGCCACGGCCACTTTGACCTGGCGGCATATGATGCCTACAATGATGGCAAACTGGTGGATTATGTATATCCAGCCGACCTGGTGAAGCAGTCCCTGGCCAAACTGCCTAAACCCTGATCCAATGGCAGGCGATAAAGGCCGGATAGGCGTTCTGATTAATCCCATAGCCGGTATGGGCGGGCCGGTAGGCCTCAAAGGGACAGACGGGCTGGCAGAGAAGGCAATAGCCATGGGAGCCAGGCCTAGGGCAATGGAGAGGGCCAGAGCGTGCCTGGACCACCTCTCCTGGGAGAAGGATGCCATCCACTTTCTCACTGCCAGCGGCTCTATGGGAGAGAGCAGCCTCAAGGAATGCGGGCTGGATTATGAAGTGGTATATTCCCCTTTGCCCGTCACCAGCTCCAGGGACACCATCGGGACATGCCAGGCCTTTTTAGATAAGGGGGCGGATCTCATTTTATTTTGCGGCGGTGATGGCACCGCCCGGGACGTGGCGGGAATAGCAGGTTCTACCCCAATCCTGGGAATCCCTGCCGGTGTGAAGATGCATTCCGGGGTATTCGCGGCCAGCCCTCAGGCAGCAGCCGATCTGGCGATGCGATTTCTAAAGAAAGAGCTGAATTTGAGGGAGACTGAGATAGTTGATGTAGACGAGGAGCTTTACCGGGCGGGGATTCTCCAGACAAAGCTGTATGCTCTGGCCAAGACTCCCTACCTCCCCGTTCTGGTAGCAGAGCGAAAAAGGATCTATAGCTCAGACCAGGAGGATGAGTTCAAAGATCAGATCGCCTTATTCGCCAGCGAGTTCATGAGAGATGGCTCAGCTTATATAATCGGAGCAGGAACCACTACCAGCCGGATAGCGGATATCCTTGGTCTGGAGAAGACCCTTCTGGGGGTGGATGTGGTCAAGGACGGAAGGCTGATGATCACGGATGCTTCTGAGCAGGACCTTCTGGAGCTGCTTGACCGAGAGACCAGGGTCATGATCATCATCTCTCCCATAGGAGCGCAGGGTTTCATCCTTGGCAGAGGAAATCAGCAGCTGAGCGCTGAGGTGATCCGCAGGGTGGGCATAGATAAGCTGATAATCATCTCCACCCCTCATAAGCTGGCTGAGATACCCTATCTCTTAGTGGATACAGGAGACGAGGATCTGGATGAATCTCTGGCCGGAAAGAGGCAGGTGGTGACTGGCTATAGAATTGCTCAGATGAAGGATACCCTAGCAGCTTCCAGACTGTAGAGTGATATGGTTAACTCGCGCTGGTGAAGTGTTCCCAGGCCTGGATTATATAATCACCATAGAGAAGCCAGATCAGCACAAATATCCCAAAAATAACGTAGAGGTTGGTGATATACACCAACCACTGCAGAAGACGCATCTTCTTCTCAGGCGTCCCAAACCAGTCTTCAGATTTTCGCTCAAACCAGTTGCCCATTGCTTCAGGTTTACGCATCAGCCATGGCAGCGGCTGCAATCTCCGCTTCCTTCTTGGCCAGTTCTGCTGCGGCTTTCCTCTCGGACTTGCCCTTGAGCATCTTCATCTTGACCAGATTGTCCCTTTCCATCTCCTCCAGGGCCATGGAGATGAACTTGATGGTTAGCTTGAGGTCAGGAACCACCTTGAACTCCAGAGCATTGACACGCCTCTTAGTGCTATCGATATCCTCGACGAGCCTTATCATGGCGGTCTCTACCTCTGCAGCCAGGATGATCTTATCCAGCAGGACCTCATAGGCATCCGCAGCTTCATCAATTGCAGCACTGGTCCCAATTACGCCGTAGCCTCGCTCGTACATCTTCTTCTGCACGGCTTCAGCCTCGATCTTGGGAACCACTACGCCCATGATGTTTCGGGACTCGAGCTGGATGGTTGGCTCTTTTTGCAGGGAGTAGGCCACGCTTCCGATGGCAACTGTTCCCTCGATGGCCATGGCCATTTGAAGCCTCTGCTCAGCTATGAGCAGAGCTTCGACCAGCTCTTTCCGGACTGTCTTGGCCTTATTCAGCACCTCGAAGAACTCGATCATCAGGCCGTCTCGCTTCATTTTAAGGAGCGAGTGGCCAGTTATTGCTACCTTCATTCGTTTCTTGAGAGCGATCAGGACCGCCCTGGTCGGTTTCGTTCCAGGAATTACGGGCATGATCTCACTTCTTCGCCGTGCTTGCGTACTTGGGATGATACTGCTTGATGTATTTGTCGTCAATCCTGGTGAGCATTGCTTCCGGAAGGTCGGCCAGGAGATCCCATCCGATCTGGAGGGTCTCGAATATGGACCTATCCTCATCTCTGCTCTGGTTGACGAATCTTCTCTCGAACTTGTCGGCGAACTCCAGGACCAATTTATCGCGTTCAGAGAGAGCCTCTTTGCCCACGATAGCCGCCAGGCCGCGCAGATCGTTGCCCTCTGCATAATAAGCATAGAGCTGATCGGACACTGCTCTGTGATCCTCTCGAGTATGGCCTTTTCCGATACCGGAGTTCATCAGCCGGCTTAAGCTAGGCCTTATGTCGACAGGCGGATAGATGCCCTTTCTGTGCAGCTCTCGGGAGATGAGGATCTGACCCTCGGTGATGTATCCGGACAGGTCCGGAATGGGGTGGGTGATGTCGTCGCCGGGCATGGTCAGGATGGGGAACTGGGTGATGGATCCCTTCTTGCCCTTGATGATCCCTGCTCTCTCGTACTGGCAGGCCAGGTCGGTGTACATGTAACCTGGGTAGCCGCGTCGTCCGGGCACCTCTTCACGAGCAGCACCCATCTGTCTGAGCGACTCGCAATAGTTGGTCATGTCGGTGTAGATGATGAGCACGTGCATGTCCAGATCGAATGCCAGGTACTCGGCGGTGGTCAGCCCCAGCCTGGGGGTGAGAATCCTCTCCACAGCCGGGTCATCGGCCAGGTTGAGGAAAACCACTGCCCTCTCCAGAGCGCCGGTTCTCTCGAAGTCAGCCAGGAAGTGCTGAGCCTCTTCGTTGGTGATGCCCATGGCGCAGAAGATAACTGCGAAGGACTCCGCTTCTCCAAGGGCCTTGGCTTGCCTGGCGATCTGCAGAGCAAGATCGTTGTGAGGCAGACCAGCGCCCGAGAAGATGGGCAGCTTCTGGCCGCGCACCAGGGTATTTGTGCCATCGATAGTTGAGATGCCCGTCTGGATAAATGCACGGGGCTTCTCACGGGAAGCTGGATTGATGGCAGCTCCTGCAATATCTCTCAATACATCGGGTACGATCTCGGGGCCGCCGTCTCTGGGCTTTCCAG
>DAIO01000071.1:0-3106 GCA_002498745.1 Methanosaeta sp. UBA533
ATTGACCGAAAAGATCTAAAGCAAGATATGAGCGTATCCATTTAGCATTCTGGCTGTGATAGATTTGAAGGGAGTGATTTTGGCGGCAGGAGAAGGCCGCAGATGCAGACCGCTTACCCAGACCCGATCCAAGGTCATGCTTCCCGTGGGCAACCGGCCTTTTATGGAGTACGTCATTCGCGCTCTGGCTGCTAACGGAATCGAGGACATCTATGTGGTGGTCGGATACCAGAAAGAGAGGGTGATGGACTACTTTGAGGACGGCATAGACTTTGATGTTGCCATCACCTACATCGAGCAGAATGAGCTCTTGGGAACGGCTCATGCCCTGCTCAAGGCCGAGCGGTATGTGGACGAGGAGTTCCTGGTGGTAAATGGAGACAATCTCATAGATAAAAGGGCAGTGAACGAGCTCGTCTCGGCGAAGGGAGAGAATGTGATCCTGGCTGCCCTCCGCCGCCATACCGGCGACTATGGTGTCCTGACCGTTGACAACGGATTGGTAACGGAGATAATAGAGAAACCAGGACGGCCTTGCTCGGGGATTTTGAATACAGGCTCCTATAAATTCAGCCCCGACGTCTTTGATGCCCTCAAGCAGGCCCCCATATCGGAGCGGGGCTCCTATGAGATTCCTGAGACCATCATGCAGATGATCAAAGAAGGATCTCAGATCGTTCCCCTCATAACCAAAGGAATTTGGGCGGACGCCATATTTGCCTGGGATCTGCTCAATGCCAACAGCCTGGCTTTGGGAATGGATGAGCCAAAGATCATGGGCGATGTGGAGGAAGGAGCGATGATCAAGGGTCCAGTCCATTTGGGCGAGGGAAGCATTATTCGTTCAGGGTCCTATCTGGTCGGTCCGGTCTCCATAGGAGAGGACTGCGATATTGGCCCTAATGCCGTCATCCTCCCCTCCACTTCTGTCGGCGATTCGGCCCGGATCGGTCCGCATTCCGAGGTCAGAAACTGCATATTGATGAATGACGCCAGGATCGGATCGGGATGCATAATCTCCGACTCGGTAATCGGGGCGAGCTGCACTCTTAAAGATCAGGTGGTGGTTGAGACAGGTTCCTGCGTGGTGGAGATTGAAGGGATCTTCCAGAGGGCGGAGTTCGGCGCCATCCTTGCCGACGATGTATCCGTTGGATCCAGGGTCCTGGCGAGCCCGGGTACGGTGGTGGGCACAAAAGCGAGCATAAGCTCTGGGGCAGCAATCCGCGGCACGATTAATAGGGATAGCAGGGTGATCTGTTAATGTGCGGCATTGTGGCGTATATCGGGGATGATAAGGCTGGACCCATATTATTTGATACCCTGAAGAGGCTGGAGTACAGAGGTTACGACTCTGCGGGAGTGGCTGTTATATCTCAGGGGTCAGTCGAGGTGCTGAAGTCATCCGGGCGGATAGCGGACCTGGAGAAGACCTATAAGAGCATGGGAAGCCCGGGAGAGGGCATGGGCATAGGCCATACCCGCTGGGCTACTCACGGCCGGCCCAGCGACATAAACGCCCATCCCCACACATCCGGGGAGATCGCTATAGTCCATAACGGGATCATTGAGAACTACCTGGATCTGAGAGAGCTCCTCACCGAGATGGGATATGAGTTCCAGTCCGAGACGGATAGCGAGGTGCTGGCTCATCTCATCCACTTTTACTATAAGGGGGATCTTTGTGCAGCCACCCTAAAAGCCCTGGAGAAGGTGGAGGGCTCCTATGCCATAGCAGTGATGGCCGCCAGCTCGCCTTACATCGTCTGCGCGAGATATGAGAGTCCCCTGGTTATAGGCAAAGGCAGCTCTTCCGTTTTTGTGGCATCCGATGTACCCGCCCTTCTTCCTTATACAAAAGACATCATCCGCCTGAAGGACGGCAATATTGCCCGTATCTATGCGGACAGGATAGAGGTTATGGATTGCAGCGGCGCGCCTTTGGAGTCGGAGGTCGAGCGCATAACCTGGGATACGGATGCGGCTGAGAAGGGCGGCTATCCTCATTTCATGCTCAAGGAGATTCATGAGCAGCCCAGAGCCATCAGGGAGACCATCGCCGGCAGGATATCAGAAATAGATGGGGATGTGAGGCTCTCCTTGGGCATAAGCGAGGAGGAGATAATGTCGCTGGAGAGGGTGACCATCATCGCATGCGGCACCTCATACCACGCCGGTATGCTGGCCAGAAACCTCTTCGTTCGCGCTGCCGGCCTGCCGGTGGATGTGGAGGTGGCCTCGGAGTTCCTCAGTCTGCAATTGCGACCCAGAACGCTGCTAGTAGGCATCACCCAGTCCGGTGAGACCGCTGATACCCTTCTTGCCTTGAAGAAGGCCAAGACCTGTGGCGGGCGGTGCCTGGCCATAACCAATGTCGTGGGCTCGACGGTGACAGAGCTTGTGGACGGGACCATATTCACCCGCTGCGGACCGGAGATCGGCGTTGCCGCCACCAAGACCTTCACCTCTCAGATGGTGGCCGTCATCTTGCTTGCCATCCGCTTGGGTCGTGCTCGAGGCCATCTGACCCCAGATCAGGCGAGAAAGATGTTAATCGAGCTCACCAAGCTGCCAGGCCTGGTGCAGAGGGTCCTGGAGAAAAGAGAGGAGATCAGGAAGATCGCCGAGATGTTTGCGGGGGCAAGCTGCTACTTTTTCATAGGCCGGGACTACCTCTATCCCATATCCCTGGAGGGCGCTTTGAAGATGAAGGAGATCGCCTACATCCCCTCTGAGGGTTATGCCGGTGGGGAGCTCAAGCACGGGCCCTTGGCCCTGATCACCGAGAAGACTCCGGTGGTGGCCCTGGCCACTTGCGGCAAGAAGATTCAGTCCAATATCAAAGAGGTCAGAGCCAGAGGGGCTGAGGTCATCGCCCTGGCCACGGAGGGGGACCCTGACATCGCCAAGGTGGCAAGCAAGGTGATAGAGCTTCCCGAGACCAGGCCCATCTACTCCGCAGTGCTATGCACCGTGGCAGTGCAGCTCCTGGCCTACTATACCGCCAATAAACTGGGACTGCCTATCGATAAGCCCAGAAACCTGGCCAAGTGCGTGACGGTGGAGTAAACTAACTTAGAGATCAAAGGCACTTGAGCCTGTGAGC
>DAIO01000003.1:0-2706 GCA_002498745.1 Methanosaeta sp. UBA533
CAGGCATCGCACTTGAGGGTGAGGACGCGGTCGCTCTTGATGAGATGAGTATCTGGAAGCCTGCACTCTGTGCAGACGACATACTCCTCGAAGTAGGATTCTATCTGGCGGGCGATGGCGGTCTCGCCAAACTTTCCCTGAAAGATCCCTCTCTGTCCCTCGATCTTTCCGGCTGTACCCATCTCCTGGAGAAGATACTTCATAAGGTGTTCCGGATCACGATTCAGAGTATCAGCTATAGCCCCAAAGTTCTCAAGGATGGTGGTCTTGCCCTCATAGAATACCTTCGCAGAAGGTATCACAAACCTCTCCTTGGACTCTCTGTTGGCGGGCATCTTCTTCATGGCCCTATCCAGGCCCGCTAAATAGTCATCCATCCAGATTACCTTATCAGCTCTTGACCGGATTCAACTATGATCTGAATGGGTGTGGGCAGCTTATGTCCGGCTCTGGCCAATGCTTCTTTAGCATCGTTGAGGTACTGAGGGGGTATCCCAAGGGTGAAGAGCTTCTGGCCGGCTTCAACTCTGGCCGCTGTCCCTACCGCTTTGCCGAAGGCCATTCTCATGCCGCTGGATACACGGTCCGCACCTGCGCCGGTGGCCTGCTTGTTCTCGCGAATGACATGATGGGGATATGTTCTGAGCTTGAGGTGGAAGTTGGTCCTGCCCATTTGCTTCAGGAGGTAACGGTTGGCTGCTACTCTTGCCGCTTCCAGGGCGGTGTGCCTGATCTGGCAGGGCTCCATGACAACCAGTGTCAGCTTTAGGGGATAGTCCTCCTGCAGATTCCCCATATCATAGTGAACTACCTTGCTTCCCGGAACGCCCCCCATGTACTTTCTGCGCGTGTAGGGACGTTCATGCCTTCGATACATGCTTGCTGGCTTGCGTGTCAAAACTAATTCCTCCAATAATCCTGAGGTTGGTGCACTATTCACCTTGCTTATAAGGTTTTGGCTAAACGGTGATCGGTATGGAGTGAGAGATCTCGCCGGCCAATGGGGTCTTCATCAGTGAGCCGACCTCCTCTGGATTATTGGCCAGCACCCACATCAGCTTGACCAGGGCCACCTCGGGCAGCATATCGCCCCCCTCAATTGCACCGGCATCAAGCATATCTCGACCGGTATCGTATACCCGGTCACATATCCTGCCCCGCAGGCACTGTGAGGTCACGACCACCGGTATATTCTCCTCCTTTGCCCTGCCAATTCCCTCTATCCAGTCGGAGGCGACGTGACCTAAGCCCGTCCCCTCCAGGACTACTCCCCGGTAACATTTATCGATATAGTAATGCAGGATCTCCGGAGAGGATCCCGGGGTGTACTTGACCAGACTGCACCTGGGCTCAAGCCTCTCATTCAGCTCCATCTCCACCTCGCCCCGGTGGCAAAAGGGAAGATAGGTCTCTACCTTTCTGCTGAGGTAATCTACCCTGCCCAGAGGGTGTTGGTTAATGGTCTGGAAGGCATCCCGACGAGAGGTATGCATCTTGCGAACCCGTGTGCCTCGATGGATGGTGCAGTAGTCGTCATTGGTTGTGCCGTGCATGACCACGCTGACCTCGGCGATATCGCTGGTGGCAACGGTAGCTGCACAGACGGCGTTCATGGAGGCATCGCTGCTGGGACGATCGGAGCTCCTCTGGGAGCCGACCAGCACCACAGGAACCGGGGTCTTTAGCATGAAGGAGAGTGCGGCAGCAGTGTACATCATGGTGTCAGTGCCGTGGGTTATGATGACTCCTTCTGCGCCCCTCTCGATCTCCTCTGCCACCGACCGCGCGAGGGCCGTCCAGTAGTCCGAACGCATATTCTCGCTCAGGATCTGATAGATCACCCGAGCTCGATAGTTGGCGATCTCCTCCAGCTCAGGGATGGCGGAGATGATCTCGCCGGCGGAGAACTGGCTGGTGACTGCTCCCGTCCGGTAGTCAACCTTGCTGGCTATTGTCCCTCCGGTTGAGAGAATAGATAGCTGGGGCAGGCCGGGCTTGTCCCTGAGGGGTCTGTCCAATTGCTGGGATTTGATCTCCTTGCCTTTTTCTATGAGCTTGATGTCGCTCTCTCTTGCCTTAAGGCCGATGTTGTAGCCGTTCTTGAGCTTTATGACCACGTGATCCGCACGGCGGGATGGCATGAGAACCCCCTCATAGGAGATGCCGTTCCTCTCCACCAAGACTCTATCTCCCAGATCCATTTCGTCCTCACCAGAATGCAAATTTACTTCTGTCACTAGTGCTCGTATCTAAAAACGTTCCCCTTGGGTGATGGAGGCCGCGGCATGGTATCAGATAGTGATATGGTGTTCGAAAAGGCTTATCATATAGGGAAGAAGGATAGCACAAGGAGAAAACCATGCACCGATGGGATCCTAAGACCTACGAGAAGAGCTCGTCTGCCCAGCAGACATGGGCGCAGGAACTTTTGTCCAAGATCTCAATCAGGGGAGATGAAAGGATACTTGATATCGGATGCGGAGACGGCAAGATCACCGCCGAGATATCGCGCCTCGTTCCCAGGGGGTCGGTGGTGGGGCTTGATAGCTCCCTGGAGATGCTGAACTTTGCACGATCACGCTTCCCTGATGAGCTATGGCCAAACCTCGAGTTCCAGCACCAAGATGCCCGGGATCTGCCGTACCATGACCAGTTTGATCTCATCCTCTCTTTTGCTGCTCTTCACTGGATTTTGGATCACAGGCC
>DAIO01000003.1:2721-3181 GCA_002498745.1 Methanosaeta sp. UBA533
GAGCGAAGGCCGGGTCTTTATGCAGTTTGGGGGAAGGGGCAATGCGGCCAGCGTCCTGGATCTTGCCGGGGAGATGATCCGGGAAGAGAAATGGTCTCCTTACTTCGAAGGCTTTCAGTTTCCTTACGGCTTTTATGGACCGGAGGAGTACCGGGCCTGGCTGGATGAATCCGGCCTGAGAGCGGTCCGGGTAGAGCTATTGCAGAAGGATATGGTCCAGAAGGGCAGGGCAGGCCTGGCCTCATGGATTGAAAGCACCTGGCTGCCCTACATCCAGAGAGTACCAGTGGAGATGAGATCGGATTTTATTCATGAGGTGGTGGATAGATACATCCAGCTTCATCCTCTGGATGAGAATGGAGATGTTCATGTGGGGATGGTGAGGCTGGAGGTGGAGGCCAGGAAAGGTGATTCCGATAATAAGCTTAATGGGAGATAATATGATCAGCTTTATCACAAG
>DAIO01000075.1:0-2862 GCA_002498745.1 Methanosaeta sp. UBA533
ATGTCGTTGACCACAGCCGTCGCCAGCTCCTGGCTGTTCATCAGGAAGCTGCCGTCTCCAGCAACATCGATGACTGTGCACTCCGGCCGGCCCATCTTGGCACCAATGGCAGCCGGGAACCCATACCCCATCGTACCCAGGCCGCCGGAGGATATGAACTTCTGCGGATCCTTATGCACAAAGAATTGCGCTGCCCACATCTGGTTCTGTCCAACCTCCGTGGTGATGATGGCATCGGGGGCCAGCTCGCAGAGCTTCTCGACCACATACTGGGGCTTGATCAGGTTCATGTCCGGAATATAGCGCATGGGATGATCCTTCTTCCAGCCATCGATCTTATCCAGCCAGGGGCCTTTTGGCTTGGGCGAGACCTCTTTGAGCAGACCCTGCAGGGCACTGCGCGCATCTCCCACCACCGGTATGTCCACCCGCACGTTCTTACCCACCTCCGCCGGATCGATATCGATATGAACGATCCTGGCGTGCGGTGCGAAGCTGGAGATCTTGCCTGTCACCCTATCATCAAACCGGGCTCCTATGGCTATTATCAGATCAGACTCCTGGATGGCATAGTTGGCATACTTTGTGCCGTGCATTCCCAGCATTCCCAAAGAGAGCGGATGGTCCTCGGGGAAGCAGCCCACGCCCATGAGGGTTGTGGTCACAGGGGCATTGACCTTTTTCGCCAGCTCAAAAAGCTCCTTATGAGCAGAGGCGTACCTCACACCGCCACCGGCATAGATGACAGGTCTGTTCGCCTCCATCAAAGCCTTCGCCGCCTTTTTTATCTGCATCTCATGGGGTTTAAATGAGGGATGATACCCCGGCAGGTCCACATCCGGCCAGGTGAAGGCCAGCTCATCCACAGTCACATCCCTTGGGAGATCGATCAGAACTGGACCAGGCCGCCCGGTGCTGGCGATGTAGAAGGCCTCCCTGAATACCCCTGGAATCTCATTTGCATTGCGGATCAGATAATTGTGCTTGGTAATGGGCAGAGTGATGCCGGTGATATCCGCCTCCTGGAAGGCGTCCTTTCCTATCAGCCAGGTGTTCACCTGACCGGTGATGGCCACCATGGGCACCGAGTCCATGTAGGCATTGGCGATGCCGGTGACCAGGTTCGTGGCCCCCGGCCCAGAGGTGGCAATGCATACTCCCACCTTGCCCGTAGCCCTGGCATAGCCGTCCGCCATATGGGCTGCGCCCTGCTCATGGCGCACCAGAATGTGACGGATGTCTGACTTGTATATGGCATCATATAGAGGTAAGAGTACCCCACCGGGAAGCCCGAATACTACATCCACTCCTTCTCTTTTCAGGCTTTCCAGCACCGCCTGGGCGCCGGTCATCTTCAGGGGCGTATCTCGATTTTTATCTGAGCCCGTCCGGGCTATGCCTTTCGACATTTAGCTATTTCCTCCTCTTCCAACCGCATCAGACGGTTGATGCCATTGAGCACCGCTTCCACTGATGCCATGATAATATCTGCGCCAGCTCCTCGAGCTGTAATCTTCCGATCTGCCATTGCCATTGTCACCCACACTTCCACCAGGGCATTGGTCCCGCCAGTTACAGCATCCACATGATACTCATCGAGGCGAACATCAGCCACACCTGATATGGCCCTCCTTATGGCATTGATGGCCGCATCCACTGGCCCTACACCCACCCCCGCTTCCAGCCTCTCAATTCCGGCGAGAAGGATCTTGACCGAAGCTGTGGGGGTTACGGTATTGCCGGCGACCACCGTCAGCTCCTCCAGCTTCACTTTCGGCTCCATCTGAATGGAGAGCACGGTATCCGCTATGCTCTGTAAATCCACGTCCGAGACGCGTTTGCCCTTGTCGCCCAGCTCTTTTACCCTTGCCACTATCTCGGTTAGTTGCTGGGGCGTGACAGGCAGGCCGAACTCGCGCATGGCCAGCTCAACTGAGGCCCGACCGGCATGCTTGCCCAGAACTATCCGCCTCTTTCTGCCCACGGTCTCCGGATGCATGGGCTCATAGGTCTTGGTGTCAGCAAGAAGACCGTGCACATGGATTCCAGCCTCGTGGGTAAAGGCGTTCTCGCCCACTATAGCCTTATTTGGGGCCACCAGAAGGCCGGTCATTTGCGAGACCATCCTTGAGAGCTGGTAGATGTCCTTGCATCTGATCCCAGTATCGATCTGATAGAGGGACTCCAGGGCCATCACCACCTCCTCCAGGCTCGCGTTTCCCGCCCGTTCTCCAATTCCATTTACGGTCACATGTGCCTGAGAGGCTCCGGAGCGAAGCGCAGCAACTGTATTGGCGGTGGCCATGCCAAAGTCGTTATGGCAGTGTATGCTGATGGGCGCCTCCAGCCGGGAGAGACGGGAGAATATGTCTGCGGTCACCTCCGGAACCAGCACGCCCACGGTATCGCAAAAGGCCAGCCTGTCCGCGCCCGCTTCGATTCCGGCCGTGTAAAGGCCGGCCAGAAAATCCTGGTCCGCGCGACTGGCATCCTCGCCGCTCAGCTCCACTATCAAGCCGTGATCTTTAGCATACTCCGTCACATCCACGGCCATGCGCACCACAGACTCCCGGTCGGCCTTCAGCTTGATCTGGATGTGAAGGTCAGACACCGGAACGACCAGATGGATCGAGTCCACATCACAGGCAAGAGCGGTATCGATGTCCGCGGTTAAAGCCCTAACATAGCTGCATATCTCGGCCTTGAAGCCTGAATCTGCAATCTTCTTTATTGCCAGGCGTTCTCCTTCGGAGGTCATTGCCGACCCGGCTTCAATGACATCCACCCCCAGAGAATCAAGCCCTTGAGCGATGGCAAGCTTCTCGTCCATGCCCAAGGATACGCCTGGAGTCTGTTCACCGT
>DAIO01000093.1:0-2776 GCA_002498745.1 Methanosaeta sp. UBA533
GGGGTGGTCTCATTTGGGATAGAGGGCCTCTTGCCCCATGAGATCGCTCTGATGCTCGACCAGGCCTCCAACATCTGCATTCGCTCGGGGCACCATTGCTGCATCCCCCTGATGAGGCACCTGGGGCTGAAGCATGGCACCGCTCGGGCATCGCTGTATCTTTATAATACCGATGAGGAGATCGAGAAGCTCCTTGGGAATTTGGAGCAAATCGCCAGGATGGCTTAAGGGAACGCATGAGAAGATGATAAGAGATTTTGAGTGCATCAGGGTGGACGGAGATGAGGTCGAGAAAGCCACCTGCCCGGTGGTAGAGGAGGTGCCTCTGTCTATTTTCATCAATGGCCGGCATTTTGCCACCGCCATGATCAGCCCCCAGATGAGAAAGGAGTTCGTGGCCGGGCACCTTTATTCCGAGAGGATCATCTCCTCTGTCCAGGAGATCGAATCTATAGAGGTGGAGGGGGATGTGGCCAGGGCGATAGTCGCCAATCCCATTCGGGCGATAGCCCCCAGGAGGCCAATTGTGAGCGGCTGCGGGGGCATAGCCTCATTTCTGGATGAGTCAAAGCTTCCCCGGATAAAATCCGATCTGACGATTCGAGTCAAGCAGGCACAGGAGGCGATGAAGGCCATATCTCTCTCCGAGACACACATCGCTACGGGCGGGGTTCACTCAGTTGGGCTCTTCGATCAATCCGGGCCTGTATCGATCATCGAGGACATAGGAAGGCACAATGCCCTGGACAAGGCCATAGGGTGCCAGATCCTCAGAGAGGAAGGATTCGACCTGGGCCGGGCGTTTGCCGCCTGCACCGGCCGGGTCTCCTCGGACATGGCCCTGAAGTGCTCTGTAGCCGGAATCCCCATAGTCGTCTCCCGGGGGGCGACGACGGGCCTGGCCATATCCATTGCTCAGAGGACGGGTCTTGCCATCATCGGTTTTCTGCGGGGGAAGAGGCTTTCCGTTTATGCCAATCCGCAGAGGCTTGAGGTTGACTGAATGAGGTTGACTAAATGATCTGCTCCCTGTGCCAGGAACGGGCCATAGTCTCCCAGCGCTACCTCGGCCGGCACCTCTGCCAGAACCATTTCATCCAGGATTTTGAGGGGCGAATGGTCCAGACAATCGAAATGAACAGGATGATCGAGAAGGGAGAGCGGATCGCAGTGGCGGTGAGCGGGGGGAAGGACAGCACTGCCCTTCTATTTGCCTTAAGCCGGGTTCTCGCCGAAAAAGAGGTGGAAATGGTGGCGGTGACGGTGGATGAGGGCATCGCCGGCTACCGGGATGACACCATCCTGGCCGCAAAGAGGATCGCCCGGCAGCTGGGAGTGGAGCAGGTGATCGTCTCCTTCCAGGAGGAGTACGGCTGGAGCCTGGACGAGATGGTGGTGGGTGCAGAGGTTGCGCCCTGCACCTACTGCGGGGTCTTTCGCAAGAATGCATTGAACTGCGCTGCCAAAAGGCTCGGCGCCTCCAGGCTCGCCACCGGCCACAACCAGGATGATGAGGCCCAGTCGGTGATGATGAACTATCTGAAGGGGGATATGGAGCGTCTGATGCGCTTTCGGCCCAGGAGGGAGCAGCCGGGGCTGGTTCCCAGGATCAAGCCCTTGCGAGATATTCCTGAGAAGGAGATCGCCCTTTACGCCATGGTTAACGGGATCTATTTTGAGTCCAGGGAGTGCCCCTATGCCCGGCTCTCTTTAAGAGCGGATGTGCGGGATATGATGAACCGGATGGAGAGCGTCTTTCCCGGAACCCGGCAGAAGACGCTGCAGGGATTTGAGAGGATCGAGGAGATGTTCCGAGGAGACTGGGCGCAGATGGAGCTGGCAGAGTGCAGGGAGTGCGGCGAGCCATGCGTGGGGAAGAGGTGCAAGGCCTGCGAACTACTGGGGAAGCTGAGGGATGATGGAATCAAAATATATTCGTGAGTCAGTTAGGGCAATTCTGAACGATATCGGGTTCAATTCCGTCATTGTCCAGCATATCTAAAAAAAAATCCACTGCTATACGTGTCCATTTATATAATCGCAGGTTTTCCAACAAGGATCCTGGGATCCTTGATATTCGAGGCTCGTTGTTAAGTCTGACAAAAAAGCATTCCATAGCAATACCGATTAATAAGCTATAGAATCTCAGGGATTGTGTCCCGATCTGGCCGTTGGATTCAGAACACCAAGTCTATCCATACATAACAGCGAGGAGCCAAAATTATTTTGTTTGAGACTAAAACGAAACATAGCCGAGGTATTTTAGCATCTGTATTGTCAATCAGTCCCAGCGCGAATTGACCCAAAACAACGCCTTCGGAAAATGCTTCTTGAACACTACCTCTGCTGCACGCATAGCAGCCTCACCTATGCACAGAGCCTGATCGGGCACCCCATAATTGATGTCCTTGAACACATAGCCCAGCCTGCCTATCGGCTCAATTGCGTCCAATTGGAGCAAGGCAGCTGTTAGCTCCGATTGCGGCTCTGCAATCACGAGAGATGCAAAGCCACACACATCTAATACTTTCCCTGCATCGTTCTTCTTTGCTGTGCTGTAACAAGACACCGCAGCAGATTCTGCAGCAGCATGAGCCTCGCGGAGTACTTGACTTACTTTCTTTATAAGTTCTGTGCTGGCCTCCGGATGTTGCATCACATTTAAGCATAGCGTCGGAATATCTTCAAGTCGCAAGGCGGATTTTCGGGGAACCTGATCCAGTGCTACTACATGTGTTCTTAACATATTCCGAAGGTGCTGTGTCGCCTAATTGTA
>DAIO01000198.1:0-9335 GCA_002498745.1 Methanosaeta sp. UBA533
ACTCCGCTGCCCACGGTGATGTCCACCAGGGCCCCATATTTTTTGCAGAGGGTATCCTCAAAGAGCTTTCTCATTCTCCCGTGACGGGATATGGTGGACAGAGCCATTCTGATATCCGGCGCGAGGGAGCGGTGGTCGAACCTGGCAGCCAGCGGTATCTCCTGGCCGAATTTTATCCGCTGCAGGAGATCCCGTGAGACATCATCTCCCTTCTCCCAGATGAACCGCAGAAGGTCCGGATCGGTGTACTCCCGGAAGAATAGCTCTATCCTCTTTTTGGCATCATCCTCCTTCATCCTGGACAGGGCGTTCTCCAGCGCCGTGAGAAGCATGGCCCTTATGGATTGAACAGAAGGATGATAGATCAGGGCGTTATAATGATGCGCCCGGGCGATGAGCATTGATTCCGCTGCCGTCTGGGACATCTCTGCCCGATAGTCACCCTGGCCGACGAGGACTATCCTGCCCTTGCAGATGGTGAGGGACTGCAGGATCTGGTCTGTATCCACCAGGCCCAGGGATACGCCAGAATGATGGGAGTCTCTGAGCAAAAAGTCCACTCTGTCTGCATCCAGGTCGCCGACTATGATCTGCCCCAGAGGCGGAATCCTTCCCCGGGCTATGTCTGCGACCTCTGCAAAGAGCTTGTCCGCATCGCCGAAATCCCTCTCTGCAATCCTTATGGCCTCTTGGCCGAAAGGATGGCAGGAGATTATATCCTGGGTGAACTCCTCGTGCCCGGAAGCTCTTTTGCCCTTCAACAGGGGCTGAACCTCGGGGTTGCGGCCTAAGACCCCCTCAACAGCATGAGAGAGAGCGGAATGACCCAGGTCATGGAGCAGCCCGGCTAACCGAACCTTTCTCACCTCCTCAGAGGAGAGGCCCAGGTGCTCGGCCATTCGCCCGGCCATATGCATGGTTCCCAGGGAATGCTCGAATCGGGTGTGGTTGGCCCCGGGATAGACTGCTTCCACCAGGCCCAGCTGCTTTATCCCCTTAAGCCTTTGTACTGGACGGGATCGGATGATCTGCCACTCCAGCGGATCTGTCGAGATGGACCCATGGACTGGATCGCGAATGACCTCTCTTGCCTCGCTCACGAAGATCGCCTTATTATCGCTGATATTTCGGCGGTTTTTTTGATCATTCACTTTGGTGCGAGCAGCAAAATTGCTGCCGCTAGATCGCCTTTTGCCTCCAGGAGGGCCGCTCTTGCATCTTCATGATTTGCACCCGTCTGGGCGACAACCAGGTCCACATCTGACTCGGGGATCTCAAGCTCCGGTCCCTCGTTTGCCTCCGTTCCGGAGAGAGGGCGCTCAGTGGCATCGCCGGATATTTGATAGCTGCGCTGCCCATGGGCATCCATTATCGCGACAGAGGCGTTTTGTATAACGATCTCCTTATCAGGCATGCGGATGACAACCTCAATGACTCCTTCTAGCTCATCGATGTCTATTCCCATGCTCTTGAGCATGCCTTTCATCTTCTTGGGGCTCATGCCGCCCCTTCCTCCTAAACCTCCTAAACCAGGAAACATGTCAATCACTCTAATCTAAGGAGTCGATATTATCGTAGGTAAAGATATCTGTCACTATTGTGTGCAAAGGGGATTGGATATAATGGAATCGAGCTTGTCAGTGGTTTCCTGCATCGGAATACAGCATCATCTTTATAAAGAGAAAATATAAATCTTTTATTCAGGGTGATTGCATGAAAAAGATGATCTTATTGATTCTGGCTCTATGCTTTGGATCCTTAGTGGGAGTTACTCTATCTCAAAATGATGAAGTTGACAATGCTGCAACCATGACCGTCCTTAAACAGGATAGCGGCACAAATCTCTCCCAAATGAATATGACTCTGTATAGCGTCGCTATGGACATGGACGCATTCTCTGTGGGCGAGGCCGTGAAGTTCACTGCGCCAAATCCCGGCTGGAAATTGAAGCAGGTGAGGATTGCAGGCTGGAATGGCTTCGATGGAAATGCGACATCCATTCCTGAATCTGAAAACTTCCTCCTCGAGGTCAGAGATGAAAAAATGAATCTACTCTACAGGATGGCAGATACCCAAAATGCTTACTTCACATTTCCTGCCATAATCCTCCGAGCCATAGACTTGCCTTCAGTTCCCGTGACGGATGAATTCTATGTGATCTTCTATGATCGGGGCTCGATGTTCATAGGTATGGAACTGGAAAATTCTACCGGCGGCTCTTACTTCTACGATAGTGTGTATTCGGAGCTGCTTCCAGTCGAATTCACAGACCAGAACAATACCACAACCAGCATAAATTGGCTGATCAGAGCGGTTGGCGAGTGAAAGAGCAGGCTGAGTCCTGTAGACGAATTGCGGTCTGGTAGATGATCTGCCAGACTGCAATAAGACTCTTCAAAATCCTTATATGGGCCGGATTCATCAGAATATACGGGGTGATCATTTGAATAAGATGATATTTTTGATATACGGGCTATGCTTTGTGGCATCGTGCTTCGGAGCCATGGCTGCAGATACGTCATCGGAATCCGGCTATACCACTCTTGCGCAGGATAGCGGCAAGAATGCCTCCGATATGAATATCAGCCTTTTCACCATAACCGATGAGTTTGATATCGAAGGTCTGGATGTAGCAGAAGCCGTCAAGTTCAAGGCTCCCAGTTCAGACTGGAAGCTTTATGGTGTGCAGGTCCTGGGCTGGAGCGATTATAACGGCACAGATTACAGCTACAGCATGGATAGGAATTTTCTCCTGGAGATCAGAGATAAGGACCTTCGTCTCCTGTACAGATTTGCTGATGCTCAGAATGGCTACTTCCTCACCGATCAAGGCCCCATTTGGGGAGTCATAGAGATCCCTCCATTGGCGATCACCGAAGACTTTTATGTGTTATTTTATGATCGCGGTGGAATGGTGATCGGCATGGAATATAACAACGGGACTGGCAACTCCTTCCTGTACGGCAATGGAATTCTAACGCCGGCAGAATGGACCACTGAGGCCAATGAGACGATCGGCATCAATTGGATGATAAAGGCTGTTGGCAAGTGATATGGTGATTATGCCAGAAGGATCCACCAGCGATCCTCTGGCGATCATCTGGCGAAAATAAATTATAGCAGCACATTTCAAAACCTAGACGATGTTTGAGTCTCGAGTTGTCTGCATCTGCGGCCTTCCAGGAATTGGAAGCGTGGGAAAAGTGGCTGCCGACTACCTAAGCAATGCTCTGAAATGCAGTAGCATTAAACCGTTCTATTCCCACAGCTTCCCGTCTCAGGTTATGGTGTCTGATGGCCTGGCGGAGCTAATGCACGCAGAGCTATTGCGTTCCCAAGACATGGAGAACATATTCGTGCTCTCCGGGGATACCCAGCCCCTGGATGTGCAGGGGATGTATCAGCTGGCAGGAGAGATTTTGCAGGCAATAGAATCTGAAGGGGTAACGGATGTGATAACCCTGGCCGCATTTGTGGGAGATGCGACTGCGAAGATACTCGGCTCGGCCACAGATCCTGAATCGGCAGCTGCTCTTCAAGATTCAGGGATTCCCCTGCTACGCAGCGGAGCTATCGGCGGGATGAACGGCCTTTTGGCAGGGCTCGCGCCCCTCTATAATATGAGAGGCTTTTGCCTGCTGGGAACAAGCTCCGGAGCCGATCTGTTAGATATCCCGGCGGCCACAAACCTTCTTTATGCCATCAGAGACCTGTTCAAGCTCGATCTTGATTTCTCCCTGATGGAGTCGATCCTCGATGAGCCGGATGAGCCCGTCCCGGAAGAAGTGGACATGAACTATTGCTAAATCGGCCTTGCTACCAGCGATCCCCTTGGAACTGCCATTTTAGCCGCCACAGGCTCGCACTTGGCTCGCAGGATGTAGATCAGCCTGCCCTTCAGCCTCTGATCGAACTCGGACATGGTCTCGAAGTTGCCCATGCCCTTGGAAAGTATCAGCCATTCCGGATCGAAAAGGAGGACCGAGGCCTCTGGGCTCAGGTGCTCCAGTGCCGTTCCCACCACATTGCCGGTTGGTATCACATCCACCTCCGAGAAGCTCTTCAATTCATCGGCGGTGACATCATTGATGATGGGCTCGGACTTCGATCCCACCACCACGGTCCTGCCCATCTCTTTTAGCTTCTCGATTACGAATAGATCGAATATGATCTCGCCGCAATTATCTGTCAGATAAAGTATCTTGTTGTAAGACAGGAGGCGTCTTTTCAATTCAGCCATATCCGCATGCAGGTTCTCTTGAAGAGTATCAGCAAAGACCCTGCCAAATGTCAGGTTATCAAAATCGTGGCCCTTGACCCCAAACTCCATGGAGTTGGCAGCTGAGGCAATTCTGATCAGGGCCTCGATCTTATCCTGAGACTGTTCATAGAACTCCATTGCCCGCGGCAAGAGGTCCCTTGCCACCTGGTTGCTCTCCTCCTTCAGTTCCCGATATGGATCTGAGCTTCCGCTTCGCCTTTTAATGATGAGCTCTCTTTCCGTGCCCATAAGAGCAGGAACACCGCCCTTATGGCAGGCCATGAAGTCCAGCAGCTCCTCTACTGCCGCTTTCTTATCCTCCTCACGGGTGAAGACCATATCGCACTCGAACTTCGCCCGGTCCAGAAGGCAGGGATAACAGTTGGAGGCCACCCTCAATACGGCCACCTTCCCGACAGCACCCGAACGATATCGGGAATGACCCTCTCACCTACGTGCACACAGGATCCGCCACTGAGAACGAAGACCAAACCCTTATCGCCCACAGCTTCCTTTATTATCTGAGCCATTCGGGGATAGGCTTCGAAGGTGAGGTTGAATCCACCGTAGTCGTCCTGATGGGGGTCGTGTCCAAAGATGACAAAGGCTATCTGAAAGTCGAAGTCTCTTGCCAGCTCCAGACTGCTCTTGAGGGCAGAGAGGAATCTCTCATTATCTGCTCCGAAGGTGAGGCCGATATCGTAATTGTTCCTCAGTGGATCATGCTCCTCACCGGTGCCGCTGTGCAGGTTGATGTGAAATACATCTGGATCGGCCCTGAAAAAGTCGCGCGTACCATCGCCGAAATGGGGATCCACGTCCACTATGAGAAAGCGCTCGAAGCCCATCTCCTCAAGGCGCAGTATGGCGATCGCCACGTCGTTGAAGTAGCAGAATCCCCAACAGCTTCCTCTTGAAGCATGGTGCCCGGCGGTTCCGGTGAAGGCGAAAGCGGACTCTGCCTGGCCAGAAGCCACCATCTCTGCGGCCATCATCACGCTCCCTGCGGACAAAATGGCCACATCCCGGTATTGATCCGTCTCCATGTTGGCCATGTGCCCTTCGGTATGAGCCTTCGCCACCAGCTCTATTGGAGCGGGCCTGGCCCGAAACACCTGCACCTCAATCCCGTCCACCAGCCCGGACTCCATCAGCTTCTCGAAGGAGGGTTGAATCCTCTCCTTCAGAACGCTAAAGCCATGCCTGCCAAAATCCTCATGATATGTAATTGCAACCTTCATAGGGCGACCCCCAAATTCTAAAGCTCGGTTATGCGGGGATACCTCTCCAGCAGCATTCCTTCTACCACTATTGGCATAGACCTCTTGGCATCCCTGACTGCGCTATCCAGCTCCCAGTCCGATGAGGAGCAGATGGTGATCAGAGGCTCGCCTTTCTTTACCCTCTCACCCATCTTCTTATGGATTATGACTCCCGCTTTCTGGTCCGAGGGTGCACCAGCCATGCGAGCCACCTCTACAAGGCGTTTATTGTAGAAGGCCACCACATATCCTCCTGCCGGAGCTAAAATTTCCTCGCAGTTCTCACCGATGACGATATCCTCGCTCTTAACCGTCGGATTGCCTCCCTGGGCTGCGATGATCTCCATCAGCTTGGCATGAGCCTTTCCACTGCTGAGGATCTCTTCTGCAGCAGCGTAGCCTTCTCCCCGTCCTGCCACTCCGCCCATCTCCAGCAGTATGCCAGCTAACGAGAGGCTCTTCTCCCTCAGGCTATTTGGACCCGGCTTATTCTCCAGAAGGGTAAGCGCCTCACGCACCTCCAGAGCCGGCCCTATCGTTCTGCCCACAGGAGAGCCTCCAAAGGTCATGGCGCATTCCACTCGAATTCCCAGCTTATCACCCAGGTCTATCAGGTCCTTGGCCAGGGTCCTGCCGTCGTCTGCCGTGGGCAGCTTTGTGCCCGGCCCTACGGGCATATCCACTACCACTGCGTCAGCGCCTACAGCCCCTTTCTTGGCCATGATGGAGGCCAGCATCTGGCTGTAGGGGTCTATGGATAATGCATACTCCGCTTTAATCAGCTTATCATCTGCAGGGGCGATATTGGTGGCTCCGCCCCAGACTATGACGCCGCCCACCTTCTCTGTGATCTCCTTGATCTCTGCCGCACTGAACTCCACCGGGGCCAAGACCTCCATCAGGTCGGCTGTACCGCCTGCCCCGGTTATGGCTCGAGAGCTGGTCTTGGGAATGAGAAGGCCTGATGCTGCTACTATGGGCACAATAAGAAGGGATACTTTGTTCCCGGGAACGCCGCCAATGCTGTGCTTGTCCATGACCGGATGGGTGTCGAAATGGATCCGCTCACCAGTCTCGATCATCGCTTTTGTCAGCCAGACCACCTCCTCAGAGGGCATGTTATGAATGTAGGAGGCGGTAACATAAGCCGCGAGTTCAATGTCGCTTAGGTTGTTGTCCACGATGTCCTGCACAATGGTTCGGATCTGATCCTCGCTAAGCTTCTCGTTGTCCATAAGTCTCTTTATATGACAGATGGAAGCAGGCTTCGGTGCGGGCAGGATATCCACATCCACCGGATTATTGAGATCCTTAAGAGCCTCGGTGAAGATGCCGATCTCCCCAGGGTTAACCATCTGCGTGGTGGTATCAAGCAGGGCGGTGGTTGCAGCCCCCTTGGCCCTCACCCGGACCCGGTCTCCAGGATTCAAGCCCCTCTCCCGGGCATCAACGATATTTAGCATGACTTTATGCTGACCTATCTCTATGTCAAAGGGTCGAACTAGCAGCATTTTTATAACCTCTTTTGTGTAGCTTTTTCAAGCAGCGAAAGCGATCTTATCCATTCTCCCCGCGCTTCGCGGGTGGTTCCCACCACAAGCCGAAGACCGTTGGCAGTCTCCTCCAGTACGCCCTTGGCTTCTATCCTCTCTCCAGGGAGGGCCTGGCCGGCGTAGGTATGAGTGAAGCAGAGAATCTCCTTTACCTCCGGATGATCCAGCCGGAATATGGCTGGGCTGTCAAAGGCGAACTCGCAATCTGTAACCTGAGCCTCGAGCAGCCCCTGGCCTACAGGACGGCCCTCATCCAGCGGCTGGATCTGGTTCCAGTCGCGGGTGAATAGCAGATCGAAGTAGGTGCCATCGATCATGCCCCGGTTTCCTTTTCTCTTCTCATGGAGCATGAACTCCTCCAGGCTGATCTCGGGTTTTCTTTTGGCGTAGATTTTTTTCCAGGTCTCTTCATCCAGGTCCTGGATGGAACCCCCTTTCTTTGCCCGGTCCACGATATCTCTTGCCTTCCACCACATGGGACCATAGACCACAAAATCGATATCCGAAGCAGGTGCCTGCAAGCCTATGAGCCTGGAGCCAGTGATTCCCATCTCCTCCCAGGGCACACCCGCTTGATTGAGGATGAGGGCGATCTTCTCCGTCTTGGGATCCATCTTGGCCACAGCCCTCAAGCCCTGGGAAGGATCATAGAGCCGTAGGACATCGGATTCAGGGACCACATGAAGGTCCTGAATATAACCCGGCCTATTCTGGCGCAAGAACTCGAATGCCTGGTCGAAGTCCATCTTTCGGTAGCGTATGCCTCTGGCAGCACGCTCCCCTGACGGATCGGGAATGTAGCGGAGCAGGGAGCGGAGTCCGTGAGGGTGGTTGTAGTCTGAGACAGCAAAGATCCAGCCCTCATTGGTTTCGAAAAAGTCTCTGATCCGGGCCTTCACTTTATCGCCTTCAACGCTTTATCCAGGCCAGCGCCCGGCCGGATGATCTTTCTATTCTCCAGGTCCAGGAGGGTTGAGGGCTGGCAGTATTTGCATCTGCCACCGTCCACCACCAGCTCTACTCGATCCTCTATCTCTTTTGAGACCTCCTCCGCGCTCACCGGCGCTGGCTGGCCGGTGCGATTGGCGCTTGTGGAGGTGATCGGTCCGGCCTTATCGATTATCCTGAGGGCAGACTCGTGGTCCGGGAACCTGATGCCTACCTGGGATGAGCCGGCGGTGAGAATGTCCGGAACTATGCTCTTTTTTCGCAGCAGGATGGATACTGGTCCCGGCAGAAGATCCTCCAAAATATCCATGTCCTCATCGCGAACCTCGGCCACGTCTCTTAGCATCTCCAGGCTCGAGACCGCCAGAGAGATGGACATGGAAAGAGGCCTTTTCTTGATCAGAAAGACCCTCATAACTGCCTGCTCGTCCAGAGCATTGGCCCCCAGGCCGTAAACGGTCTCAGTGGGATAGACTACCACACCCCCTCCAATGATAAATCGAGCTGCACTGGGTATCATGGATTATTTCCGCTTGATGTTGGCTATATCCCCTAAAGTGAGCCCCCTGCCGGAGCCTCCGGACTTGACCTGAGCCTCGCTGGCCTGATCGGTGAGCTTGATCTTAAGCTCCCTCTCCAGCTTCTTTCTGACTTCATCCTCAGGCGAGATATCCTCTCTCTCGATCTTCTTCAGGAGCGTGGCCTTCTCCTTGATCCTCGCTCCCAGCTGCTCTGGCGTGAGTCCCAGGCCCTCCCGAGCCTCTCTGATCCTGCGCCCGAAATCCGGAACCAACTCCACCAAATCCTTGAACTGGTCGCGTGGTTTAGGCCTCATGACGGTGAAGGCCCTCTCCACAGGAACCATCTTCCGCGGAACTGGTGTCCATTTGTCCTCTGGTTTTCCGAAGCGCGCACAGCTCATGCAAACTTCCATAGTTGATCGGTCAATAACGATCTTTTGGGGTGAACCTGAGATTTCGGCGCCGCAAATCTCACATTGCTTCTCGGTCATTTCGGAAACCTTTATACGGGTCAAAGTTTAATAACCTTTGTAATTATGGATAGTGGAGAAGGCATGAATGAGTCACAGGCTGGCGCGGATTTCTCGCGCTACATCCTGGACCGGATGCGCCAGCTGGAGGAGCGTAACCTGGCGCTGCGTGAGCAGAAGGACCGCGTGGAAGGCGAGAAGAGGCTCATAGAGAACCAGAAGCTCAAGTTCGAGCGTGAGGCCCGGAAGCTCAGAAGCGAGCTGGAGCGCCTGCGCGTCGGTCCGATGATCGTGGGAACCATCGTCGATGTTCTGGATGA
>DAIO01000170.1:0-5554 GCA_002498745.1 Methanosaeta sp. UBA533
ATCCCGAGAAGGCGGCACGAGAGGTTCTGAAGGTCCTGGATAATGCCATCGCCAATGGCGAGTATAAAGGCATGGAGTCCGAGAAACTGAGGATCTACCATGCAGGCACTCTCACGGGCAGAACCATCCAGGGCTGGATGCCCCGGGCCATGGGAAGAGCAACCCCTAAGAACACCCAGACCGTGACTGTGGAGATGGTCCTGACCGAGGTGAAGAGCTGATGTCCGTCGAGAAGAAGTTCGTGGCCGAGGGCATAACCAAGGCCCTGGTCAATGAGTATCTGGCTGATGAGCTGGAGAGAGCAGGATACGGCGGCATGCAGATGAACCGCACCCCTATGGGCACCCAGATCACCGTCTATGCGGAAAAACCGGGGATGGTCATAGGCAAAGGCGGCAAACTCATCCGCAAGATAACCCGTGACTTGGATCGCAGGTTCCACCTGGACAATCCCCAGATAGATGTGCAGGATGTGGGTCGGGGCGACCTCAACGGCCGAGTGGTGGCCAACCGTCTGGCATCATCCCTGGAACGGGGATGGTACTTCCGGAAGGCCGGCCAGTCCATGATGCGAAGGGTGATGGACGCAGGGGCTTTGGGCTGCGAGATAGTGATCAGCGGCAAGCTGACCGGTCCACGATCCCGAACAGAGAAATTCATCGCCGGCTACATCAAGCATTCCGGCAAGCCGGCCATAGACCTTGTGGATCGGGGCTATTCCGTTGCGGTAAAGAAGCTTGGAGTCATCGGCTGTCAGGTCAGGATCATCCCACCGGATGTCCGACTGCCAGACGACTTCCAGATTGAAGCTCCACAGGCGCCACCGGCACCAGAACCAGCACCATCAGCCGCACCCGCTCCTGCTCCTGTGCCCGCGCCAACACCAGCGCCCGCTGAGGAGAAGAAGAGCGAATTGGACCAGCTCCTGGAATCAGAGCCCGAGGCGGCCGAGGTCAAGCCTGAGCCCCTGGAAGAGCCATCCATGTCTGCAGAGAACGCGACAGAGATTGCTCCCCTTTCTGAAGAAAAGGCGATAAGCGAGCCTGTCCTCAAGGATGAGTGATCCAAATGGCCATCTTCAAGATTGATGAGATAAGAAACATGAACGCGGAAGAGATATCCGAGGAGCTGCATAAGCTCGAGAGTGAGCTCATCCGCGAGAGAGGCGTCGTCACTGCCGGTGGCGCCCCGGAGAAGCCGGGGAGGATCAGAGACATCCGCAGGACGATTGCCCGGATCAAGACGGTCCAGACGGAGCGAAGGAAGTGAGGCTCAACCCCACGAACCTGGCGAGACACGAGCTCATTGGCCTGGATGTTCAGGTCGAGTCCAACAGCGAGCCGGGTATCGTCGGGCTCAGGGGAAGGATTGTGGACGAGACCAGGAACACATTCCTTTTGGAGACAGAGCGCAAGGTCTTGCGCATTCCAAAAAAGAATGCCAGCCTGACCTTCACCCTGCCAGATGGGCAGAGGGCGAGGGTCGCGGGCTCGGTTTTGATCTCGCAGCCTGAGAACAGAATAAGCAAAAGAATGCAGAGGACGAGGTGGAAGTTATGAGGGATATCGGACTGGACGTAGCCCCCCCGGAAAAGGAGTGCAACGATCCCAAGTGTCCCTTCCATGGTACCCTTCCCGTACGCGGCCAGGTCTTCAGTTGCACTGTGGTCAGCGACAAGATGGATAACACCGTGGTAGTTATGCGCAAGTTTGAAAAGAAAGCAACGAAGTACGAACGATTTGAGAAGAGGCAGTCCAAGATCCATGCGCACAATCCTCCATGCCTTGAAGCCAAGGCCGGAGATCGTGTCAAAATAGCTGAGTGTCGGCCCCTCTCCAAGACCAAATCCTATGTGGTAGTGGAGGTCTTGAAATGAGAGGACAGAAGGCCAAGATCCCAAGGGCGATCAACACTGGCGCATACCTGGATTGTGTAGACAATACAGGTGCGCGGACGCTACATGTTATCTCGGTAAAGAACTATCGAGGCGTGAAAAATAGACAGCCCTGCGCAGGAATCGGGGATATAGTGATCGTGTCCGTTAAGAAGGGAACTCCTGAGATGAGAAAGCAGATCTTTAAAGCTGTCATCATCCGCCAGAGGAAGGAGTTTCGCAGGCCCGACGGCCTCAGAGTGAAGTTCGAGGATAACGCCGCCGTCATAGTGGACGATGAGGGTGTACCCAAGGGCTCCGAGGTCAAGGGACCTGTGGCCCGTGAGGTAGCGGAGAGGTTCGGCAAGATCGCCTCCGCGGCATCCATAATTGTGTGATGATTCTATGATTACGAAACAGCCCAGAAAGCAGCGGAAAGAGAGGTACACTGCACCGTTGCATCGGCGTCAAAAGTACATGCACGCCCCCTTAAGCCGGGCCCTGCGTGAAGAGCTGAAGAAACGCAATGCTCAGCTCCGCAAGGGCGATACGGTCAAGGTGGTGCGTGGAGATCACGCCGGCACAGAAGGTGCAGTCGAGGACGTAGACATCAAGAGATGCACCATAAAGGTAGCGGGAGTGAGCAACTACCGCGCCGATGGAACCGAGGTGCCCAGAACCATTCACCCCTCGAATGTGGTAATCGTCAAGCTCGAGCTTGATGATGCAGAGAGGGAGAAGATCTTTGAGAGGCGATCTGAATGAGCCGACATCAGAAGAGGCTGACTATCCCGGTTAGCTGGCCGGTTGCCAGAAAGACCAGCGTATGGGTCCCCAAGAGCAGCCCAGGTCCTCATTCCTCTCAGGAGAGCATGCCTCTCTTGATGGTGATCAGGGATATGCTCAAGCTGGTGGATAACGCCCGCGAGGCCAAGAGGGTCCTTTATGAGGGCAAGGTTCTGGTGGACGGCAAATCCCAGAAGGATCATAAGCTCCCCATAGGCATATTCGATGTGATCGGTTTGCCGCTGCTCGATCAGCAGTACAGAATGCTGAAGGACGAGAAGGGGATGTTCTATCTGAGCCTCCTTGAGCCGGGAAGAGCGAGAAAGCTGGCCCGGATCGAGAATAAAACCATCCTCAAAGGCAATAAGCAGCAGCTCAACCTATCCGACGGCTCGAATAAGCTGGCGGAAGGTGACTACAAAGTGGGCGACTCTCTGGTTCTCTCTATACCCGAAAAAGATATCGATGAAAGGATCGAGTTCAAGGTCGGCAACCTGGCCATGGTCGTGGGCGGGAAGCACAGCGGCCAGACGGGGAAGATCAAGGATATCATAAAGGTGAAGAGCTCTCAGCCCAACCGGGTCATAATATCCGGAGACAAGGAGTTCGAGACCATAGAGGAGTACGTCTATATGATCGGAACGGACAGTCCCGTCATCAAACTGGGGGCTGCCAGATGAATGTAATGCTCGAGCCCCGCATCGACAAGGTCGTCGTGCATGTGGGGGTAGGAGAGAGCGGTCAGAGGCTGGTGAACGCTGAGACTATCATGAAGACGATCACCAAACAGCAGCCGGTCCGCTCCATGGCCAAGAAGACTCTGCCCACATTCAACATAAAAAAGAAGGAGCCAATTGGCGCCAAGCTTACCTTGCGAGGGAAAGCAGCGGAGGACTTTCTGGTCCTCGCCCTCAAAGCCGCGGGCAACAGCCTGAAGATGAGCCAGTTCGATCAGCAGGGCAACTTCTCCTTTGGTATCGAGGAGCACACCGACTTTCCCGGGATGAGATATGACCCGGAGATAGGCATCTTCGGCATGGATGTCTCCGTAGCTCTGAAGAGGGCTGGCTACAGAATAGCCCGGAGAAGGGTGGCCAAAAAGAAGCTGCCACGCAGGCAGAGGCTGGGTCAGGACGATACCGTGGAGTTCATCAAGAAGAAGTTCGGCGTTGAGGTCTTGGAGGCAGCATGAAGAAAGGCAAGAAGGTCTATGGAAGAGGAGCAAACGTTTGCAAACGTTGCAGCCGAAAAAGCGGCCTAGTTAGAAAGTACGGTATCTACCTGTGCCGGCAGTGCTTCCGAGAGATCGCCCCTGAAATGGGATTTGAAAAGTATTCGTAGGTGGTTGCGTTGTTATTGGATCCACTGGCCGATGCGATGTCCGTTATAAAGAATGCGGAGAGCGTAGGCAAGCCTGAATGTATCATCCATCCCGCCTCTAAAGTCATAGGCAGGGCCCTGAAGGTCATGGCGGATAGGGGATACATCGGTGAGTTTGAGTTTATCGATGATGGAAAGTCAGGAATGTTCCGGGTGAAGCTCCTGGGAAGGATCAACCGCTGCGGTGTCATCAAGCCGCGGTTCTCCACCAAGGCTACGGAGATGGAGAAGTGGGAGAAGAGATTCCTCCCTGCCAAGAACTTTGGGGTGCTAATACTGAGCACCAACAAAGGGGTCATGGCCCACTCTGATGCCAGGGCCCAGTCCCTGGGAGGACAGCTCCTGGCGTATGTATATTAGGTGGTCTGATGGTCAAAGAGATTGCGCGACAGGTAGAGATCCCGGAAGGAGTTACAGTCTCCGTGGACAGGAATGTCGTCACGGTTAAGGGGCCAAAAGGCGAGTTATCCCGGACACTCTCCTATCCCGACCTGGAGATCCGCAAAGAGGATCTTCAGGTGATCGTAAATTCCAGGGTCGACCGCAAGCGCCACAGAGCAATGGTGGGAACGCTGGCCTCTCACATAAACAATATGGTTACCGGTGTTACTAAAGGATATGAGTACAGGATGAAGGTCGTGTACTCTCACTTCCCCATCCAGCTCAAGGCAGCTTCCGATGAGTTGATCATAAACAACTTCCTCGGCGAGAGGAAGTCTCGATCTGCTCGAGTTCTGCCGGGAACCAAGGTCGAGATAGGCAAAGACGAAGTCGTGATTACAGGCATCGACAAGGAGAATGTTGGCCAGACCATGGCCAATATCGAACAGGCGACCAGGGTGCATGGCTTCGATGTCAGGATATTCCAGGATGGGATATACCTGATAGACAAGAGGTGAATTCGGATGGCAGAAAGATTGCTAAGAGTCAGAACCAGGCAGAAGTCCAAGAAGCCCGAGTTCAACTTTCATGATTCACATAAAAAGAAGAAGCTTGGCACAAGTTGGCGAAAGCCCCGTGGCCTGCACAATAAGCTCAGGCAGCATATAGCTGCCAAAGGCCGGGTTGTCCAACCTGGCTTTGGAAGCCCAAAGGCCGTTCGAGGATATCATCCCAGTGGAATGGCTGAGATTAGGGTGAACAATGTGGCAGAGCTGGCAGCCGCTCAAGGTTGCGCAGTGCGTATTGCCTCTGCCGTGGGGATGAAAAAACGGCTGGATATTCAGGCCAAAGCTGCGGAGATGGGGCTCAAGATCCTCAATCCCAAAGGAGGGGCCTGAACATGCCGGGATTTACCACCCAGCGAAGGCTGGCGGCATCTGAGCTGAATATCGGCGAGAGTCGGGTCTGGATCAATCCCGATCCTGAGTTGGCAGGCGCCCTGAGCGATGCCATCACCCGAGAGGATATTCGCTCTCAGATCAGCGAGGGCAACATCAAAGCCAAGCCCAAGAAGGGCAACAGCCGGGGAAGGATCAGGGCCAAGAATGCCAAGAGAGCCTACGGCCATTGCAA
>DAIO01000207.1:0-10319 GCA_002498745.1 Methanosaeta sp. UBA533
ACATGCACAATCAGGTCAGCGCCAAAGCAGCTCTCGATATAGCGGTAGGTGGCCAGATACTGATGAGTGGGCGGCACATGGGGATCGTGCAGTATCTTGCAGACCTGGCCGTCGCAGCGAGATCCGGCGCACCCCCTCTTGGGCTGGGTGCAGACCAGGGCATTTCCGTATTCCACCCCAGTGATAACGATCTTCCCCTGATAGAGCATGGCAGCGGGAATTCCGTCCTTCTCTTCCCCTGGCGGCCTTCCCCAGGCCTCGATCATCTGATCCCGGACGACGGGGGATAGCAGGTCGAACCATTGCCGGTATTCCTCTTCGCTCAAGAGGGCAAGGGCTCCTCCTCGCTTGATGATCTCCTCGATCGAGGTCCAGCGAAACTCCGATATCGCCTTTCTGGCCATGATGGTCTCAATCAGCTCCTTTCCCGTCTTGGGTGGGCTCTGCAGCGAGTATCCGGCCTGGACCATCCGGTCCATGATGCGAGCAACGCTCTCCAGGGTATCGATATGCGCTCCGCCACCAACTGAAGCCTCCACTGAAACACAGGGATTGTTGTGCAGGATGAAAGCCACCCGGCGCTCGGATACCGGCTTGTTCTTCAGGGCGACCCATTTTTTGACCCTTCTCGCGAGCTTTGAAACCCTCTCCGGGATGGGCACATGCTTCTCTATCTGTGCCCCGTCCATCTCAGAGCGGCTCGTCGCTCCTATCATCAGAGGCTCTATCACTCCTTCGAACTCAGGCATGGCCACAGACCAGCCCACCTCACTGCTGGACAGGCCGTGCACATCATCCTTCCATTCCTCCTCTGTCTTATGATAGACGACCGCAGGATGGAATATGGGCACATTCAGGGCTTTCATGGTCTGGAGTGCCTCATCGCTGTTTCTGGAGCGGAAGATGGGCTGGAGGTTGACTATAGCCTCCACTCTTCCTGAGAAGAACCTCTTGGCCACCTCTACGCTGGACCAGGCACCAAGATCGGAATCTCCCATGCCGAAACAGAATGCAGGGAGGACGTCGAACTCCTTTTCCAGCTCCAGTATGGCGGCATCTACGACCTTCAGATCCTCGTTGGCCCAGGAGGTTCGGGAGAAGATCAGGCCCACCCACGATCGTTCCTTGCCCTGATACCATTCCAGGTACTCATCAACGGTTGCGAAGGCTGTCTCAGCTCGGGGATGATAGAGCCCCTGCCAG
This sequence comes from Methanosaeta sp. UBA533, assembly GCA_002498745.1. Classification (GTDB taxonomy): domain Archaea; phylum Halobacteriota; class Methanosarcinia; order Methanotrichales; family Methanotrichaceae; genus Methanothrix. Next base: position 1,204 of record DAIO01000207.1, read on the forward strand.
AGGATCTCCTCTGGCGGTTCGAGCTGGAAGCTCGTCTTCAGGGCCTGGTTGCAGGCATACTTGAGCAGGTTCTTGAAGTTCTTCCGCCCGCCGAATAGAGCATAGCGGTTGACGGTTAAGGTAGTATCCATCGGGACATTGGCCACTGTCCAGAGTGATGGGTCCCGGCCAAAGGAGATCACTGGCGTGCTGGGGCTGAGGGAGGGAATGATCTCATCCCAGCAAGGATCGTTCGATGGATGGATCAGGACCATCTGAGCGCTTTTCAGTGATTTCAGGCATTTCTCCAGTTGGACGGGATCGTCAAGCTGGGTATAGGACCAGGCCTCCAGGTTAAGGGAGAACTCTCTGGCCCCCTGCATCAGGTGGGGCAGCTCACTGCTCCAGGTTATAGAGACTAACTTCATTCGATTACCTGCCGATTGAGGGATTGCAATTTGGTGTGATGTATTCTGTTTTTCTTGTATTCTATTAATAACTATTTCGGACCAAATAACATAAAAGCCTATCTAAAAAAGAATAAGGATGCCTCACAGGCTTATTGTTGCGATCAATCCTCAATCTCCGGATAGACCATCGTCCTTCCCTCGGGATACTCAAGGCCCAGACGCTCTAAATATTCGCTGTATATCTTCTCCGGATTGAGATCCACGTCGGGGTGGAGCACCTTCGCCAGATAGGTCGCGCCCACCACCTGGTCCAGGCCATTCATGATATCCCAATCTATGAAATAGATCCGGTCGGACTTTGCGGCTGAGGTTCCGCTTGCTCCTGATCTGTCCAGAAGCGCATTCTTCGCAGCCTGCATCTTAGACGCCTCCTGTGAGGGAGCAGACTCCCAGCCGATCTCGGTATGTCCTGCTGGTTGGGTCTGTCTGACGATGATCACCTCAGGATTTTCTGTTACCACCCATTCCCAGTCCACCTTTGGATAGCTCTCTTCCAGGCCACTGGCGATGTTGTAGCCCTTTGCTACTTTCAGCACCTGGTCAAATGCAGATCCTGGACCCAGAGTGGAAAGGTCGCCGCCACTGGAGCTCCACTCCACATATACCTCGGGCAAGTTCATCCCGTCCACTGCATCCTTGACGGAGTTGATCTTTTCATCATACCAGAGAATGTAATCGGAAGCTTGCTCCTCCTTGCCCAGGATCTGGCCTAAAACCTCGATCTCGCGGGTCATGTTCTGCGGCTTGGTGAACTCCAGCGCTACCGCCTTGATGTTCTCGAAGGGCTCCAGTCCCTCCTCCAGTCCGTATATGCCGTAGCTCTTATCTGGATAGCTGTAGCCAATGACCACGATATCTGGCACAATGCTATCCTCTCCATCGCTGGCGATCGCGCCGATCATCTCATAGTCCAGAGCATTCCATTTCCCCACACTCTGCTTTCCCTTGAGATCGGGGAAGTAGTAGCCCTTATTCTTCACTGTATCTGAGATTCCTACCACCTTATCTGCTGCTCCCAGCATCACAACTGCCTCGGCAGCATCCGAGCTGGTGACGATCACCCTCTCAATAGGCTGGTTGAAGGTGACCTCTCTTCCTGCAGAGTCGGTGATGGTCAGGGGATATTCAGCTGCCCATGCCGATGCCATCAGCATAGATGCTATCAGGCAAAGGGCCATAGGCGCGGAAAACAGTCGTATTTGCATATCAATTCCTCATATGAACTGTGGTTATTAAGACTGGGCGAAGTATAAATCGTTTTTGTTAATAATTATGTGCTTGCACATCCGAAAAAAAGCATGAAGATCATGCGGCCAGCCCAACGTTTGCACAAAGCCAGTATGCTGCCTCTAAAGCACCCGCCTGAATATCTCTCCCCTCGCGGCCAAGTTGCTGGCGAGGTCCGTCCTCTCAAAAGCTGGCAGGTTTAAATTAAGCATGCAGCCGCCAGCTCGTCCGGGGCCATTGTCATACTCCAACCAGCATCATTCGGGGATCAGAGACGATGAGATCGGGGCATGGGATATTGAGGACGCCCGGTTTGGCCGGACCCTTAACCATTGTAATAATTCAATCAAAAAGTTTATTACTTAATAAGATCTATATCCCTATTAATCACAGATAAAGGATAGAGGTGGTTGTGCAATGTGGAGTGATAAAAACGATCGGTCGGTTAGCAAAGTGGTGATCTCGGATGCGGCGGTGCCTTTTGTCGCCCGGGGGGGACGCTTATTCCCCGGGCAAGTGATCGCAACGGATCCAGGAATCGAGAATGGCGAAGATGTTCTGATTGTGGACAGGAAGGAAAGGCCGGTCAGGATGCTTAAAATCTACACCGGTCAGTGAAGTGCGGAGGTGATGATAGCAGAAAGCAGCATGTGTATGCAGGGAATTTATAGCCCTCTAATTTAGATGCCATTATGGATGCCTGGCCGCAATGGATTTAGGAAGCGTGAGGTCTTCTGCGACCAGGGTGTCCTCTTCTGGGGTATTTTCTATGAATCTTCCAGTATTGTTGCGCCCTTATCGATGATCGCGGATTTGGTTCTTTTCTCTCATTTCAGCTCTGCCGGTCCATCAGAGCCATCAAGCGGGGCGGTCCTGTACTTGAGCAGCTCTCCGCCAATCAGCATGGCCAAGCCGGCGCAGAGCAGTATCATGCTCACCAGCAGAAGGTCAAAGGATAGCTGTGCCTCTATTCCCGCAATTGATGCCAACTGAGGTGCCAGGATCATGGAGAATCCGGCCAGGGTTAAGAAGAGGCCATTGATTATTCTGCGCTCAGCTCTCACATATCTGTCCTCCTTCTTCTCGATCCCCCTCTCCAGCATGAACATCTGCTTCTTGTGAATCAGATAATAGACCAGGGCCAGGAAGGGCACTCCCTCCACTACCAGAAGCAAGATGGCAGTATCCATCAATATCTCATCCTCTCGATGGCTTTATCTTAACATCTCGTAGATAATACTTTCGTTATGAGAAATAAAATATCTGATTTAAAATCTATATCATAGACTAATATTAACATGATTCTCAATTTTTTCCTTACCAAATGATATTTAAAGCATCATTGCATAATTGATATACATGAGGTGCAGTCCAGTTCCCGGGAGAAAAGGAGCAACATTGGCCATTATTCTCACCGCTCTTTTCGGGGCTAGCATTCTGCTTTCAATCATCATTCCCACCCAGATATGCCTTGCCCGCGGGGAGGAGACGAATCTCTCAACTGATTCTGCACCATCGAACCTGACTGACGGGAATGAATCATCAGCCCAAGAAGGGATACCGGTACACGCCTATATCACGAACAATGACAATGAGAAGCTTGATGTCTCCCTGTTTATAGATTCGGAATTGATGGACCGCAAGTCGATCTCCTCAGGATCGGATCAAAAGATAGACAGCTACCCTGTGGAGAAGGGGAGTCATACCTTCAAGATAAGCTGGTGGGATGAGGACGTGAAGAATTCTTTTGAGGTGGAGGAGACAAAGGATATCACGGCCGAGACATCGGTAAACCTTTACACTACCCTCAATGAGGAGCCGGAGGAGTTTGACATAACAGTGAATCTGGTCAATGAGAACTCCCGGGAGCTGGAGGCATTTCTCTATGCAGACGGCAGCTTCGAGAAGAGCAAAAAGGTGGGAAAGGAGAGCAGTGCTGAGCTGGGGAAGATAAATCTAAAAGAGGGCATTCACAATCTATCGGTCAGATGGCAGGATGATGATACCAGAATAGAGTATGAAAAGACGAAAAAGCTAATGGTAAAGCGCGATGAGGTGGTCATATTCTATGCTCCAAAAGGGGTATCCTTTGAGGCTAAAAATATCTCCTCTGGTGCAGATGATCGCTCCTCTGGTGATAGCGATAAGAAAACGAGCATAAAGGATGAGCAGATCGACAAAGAGGATTCCGTCGATGAGCCGGATGCAGGCAGCGAGAATGCTTCAAAGACCGATAGTACCTCTGCTGAGGTCGATGATGAGAAGAAGGGAGCAAAGGTCGATGTTATTGAGACGAAGGATGATGCGTCAAGCCGGTATGGGATTGGATCGAGTGCCAGCACAGATAACCCTCTGCAGGATAGCTCGAGGGGAAAAAGCTCCCCAGCAAAGAATGCCAACTCCATGATCGGAGGCTCATTGGAGGACGGAAATCGATTGTACATCTATGCGGCATTGATCATGCTGACGATCTATCTGCTCTTAAGGCATTGAGATGATCAGAGCCTTTTTGATCCTGATCTTGGCGGTCTCCACCGCTCAGGCAACAGTCTGGGGCCAGGGGGTCTCAGGCGAGCTTCACTGGAAAGAGCAATTGACATTGGAGGACTACACATTGACCCTGGCCGACTTCTCCCTGGAGGAGAAGCTCATGGTCTTGGTGGAGCTGCAGGAGGATGAACGCCTCATTGCCCGCCGGGCTCTTCATGCAGGCGAGTGGTTCGTCATAAACGATTCCTTGAGGATCAGCGCCCTGAAGATCGTAGAGGGAGCGGACAAGGATGAGCCTTATGCCATTGTGAGAATGCAGCTTCCCAGCGCCCCGGAGATATCTCTGATTTTAAGCTTCGATGACGATATCTACCGGGGCGGGGAGGACATCAAAATGCTACTGTCCGTGGAGAATCGAGGCGCTGTTGATGCAGAAGACCTGAAGATAACCGTCGATTCCAGTCCGCCGATATTCAGCAGGAGGTTCAACATATCAAGCCTGCTGGCGGGATCCGCCTGGGATGATAAGAAAAAGACGGCCCAAACCGATCCCATCAGGATCGATCTGGTGGCTCCATATCTGCTCGAGGCGGGCGATCTGCAGGTCAGGGTGCATGCTCAATACACTGATCCGGATGGAAATTCCCATCAGTCATGGGGCGGCGGCAAAGCGCATATATCCGGCCCTCTCCGGCTTTACAAGAGGGTTGAAGAGACACAGGAGTTATCTGAAAGCTACTATGTGATCAATTCCCTCAGCAACTATGGAAACAGAACCCTTTCCGTGGATCTGTCCGACTCCACGGGAAAGGAATTCCACAGCAATGAAACCCTCCAGTGGAAGATCGTCCTTGAGCCGGGTCAGACGAAGACGGTCAGCTATTGTATCAAGCCCACAGAGCCAGCCATGGGCATCTCTCTTCCTGATGCCGTAGCCTCGTTCCGCATGGGGAAGAGGATTTACACCATCCGCTCCAACAGGCCGGTGGTAGATGTTACCGGACCCTTGATCGATGCCAAGAGAAGCATCAGCCCCAAGAGGGTGAAGGCAGGGGAAGAGGTGGTTATATCTTTGGAGCTGGAGAATCGAGGCAACAGAAAAGCGGTGCTGTCGATGGCGGAGATGGTTCCCCAGGGGGCAGAGCTGATCTCGGGAGAGCTAAATGAATCCTTCATGCTCTCCCCAGGCGAGAAGGCCGCCCGGAAGATTCGGCTGCGGGTGATAGACCCGGATGGAATCAGCATTCCCTCCTCCATGGTGAGATATCGGGATGTGCGGGGGAATGATTATAGCACCAGAACTTCTGCCCTCCGGGTTTCGGTGGAGGAAGAGGAGGTGAGCAGCCCATCCGATCCTTCCCGGAATGATACGGGCGGAAGTGGCATGTCCAAAGTGAGCGATCATCAAGTGGTTGAGAGCGGATCCGGCCTGGGGCAGAGGCTATCGATTTTATTGATACTGATCATATTGTTGCTCTCAGTGGCTCTGGGTCGATACCTTTGATGCGGTCACAAATTCTCTCTCCTGCGGCATCTGATGCCCTGCTGTATCTCGTCTGCTGCACAATATCCGTTATCCTTCCCTCTTTCATAACGGCAATGCGATCGCTCATATGTCTTACCACCTCCATATCATGGGAAATGAAGAGCATTGTCAGGCCGAACTCCCTTTTCAGATCCATCATAAGCCTCAGTATCTGGGCCTGAACAGAGACATCCAGCGAGGCGGTGGGCTCATCTGCGACGATGAACTCCGGCTTTATCGCCAGGATCCTGGCCAGTACTACCCTCTGGTTCTGCCCGCCGCTGAGCTGATGGGGAAAGCGGTTAATGTGCTCTGGATTCAGGCCTACGACATCTACAAACTCTAAAACCCGATCTCTAATCTCACTTTTAGTCATCTTTCCATGCAGCTTTAGCCGGAAGGGCTCAGCTATGCTCTCTCCGATGCGCATCCTGGGATTGAGAGATGACTCGGGATCCTGAAAGATCATCTGCATCCTGGGGCGGAGCTTTCTCATCTCTTTTCTATTCAGCCTGGTTATGTCCGTACCATCAAAGATTATGCTGCCGGATGTGGGCTCGATGAGCCGCAGTAGCAGCCGGCCTGCTGTGGTCTTGCCGCAGCCGCTCTCTCCCACCAGGCCGAGGGTCTCACCCTGATCGATATGAAATGAAATCCCATCTACCGCTCTGGAGCATTGCTTGTTTATCAATCCAGAGGAATAATGCTTTCTCAGATCTCGAACCTCTATTAGCCGCACAAGAAACACCTCGATGAATGCCCGTTCTCCAGCCGCATCATCTGGGGATGCTCGCTCTTGCAGACCTCCATCGCATAGGGGCAACGGGGATGGAATCTGCAGCCAGAAGGAGGATCTATGAGGGATGGGCTGGATCCGGATATGGGATGCAATCCCCGGCTTGGCAGCGAGCGTATGAATCCCTGGGTATAGGGGTGCTGGGGATCGTTCAATATGGTCTCTGCCGAAGCCTCCTCCAAAATCTCACCTGCATACATGACTGCAATCCGGTCGCATATCTCCCCTGCAGCGGCAAGATCATGGGTTATCATGAGCATTGATCGCCCCGAAGTCATGTCCCTTATCAGGTTGACGATCTCCGCTTTGGTGCGGGCATCAAGCCCCTTGGTGGGCTCATCGGCGATGACAAAAGAGGGATGGCTGGCCAGGCCCATAGCGATCATCACCCTCTCCTTCATCCCTCCGGAGAGCTCATGGGGATACTGGTCCGCCCTCCTCTCCGCCTCGGGAATCATGGCTGCTTCCAGCATCTGCACCGCTCTGGCTTTTGCCTCCTTTTTGCCCAGGCCTTTGTGCAGACTGATCACCTCAGCGATCTGGTCTCCCACCTTTAAGACGGGATTGAGGGAGGTGGTGGGATTCTGCAGGATCATGGCGATCTCTTTTCCTCGCAGCTTTCTTATCTCCTCCTCTGTCAGACGAAGAAGATCATGTCCATTATAGATTATCTGGCCCTTCACCCTGGCCGAGGAGGGCAGCAGACGGATGATGGACATGCCAAGCACCGTCTTGCCGCAGCCGGTCTCGCCGATCAGCCCCAGGCGCTCGTTATCTTTTATTTGCAGGTCCACTGAATTCACTGCTTTGACCAGGCCGTCTGGGGAGGAGAAATGGGCCTTAAGATCAATTATGTCGAGCATAGCCATTGATAGACTGAGATGATTTCATCATAATAAAGATTGCTACACAATTCGCATTTGTCACTCTTTATTAACAAAAATATTAAATTGGGTGAAATTGCATCACCACAACAATTCTATTCGCTCTAGATGAATATTCCTTGCTCATTGATGTTTAATATTCGTACATAAAAGGGCCGAAAGTATTATATGTATATTAGAAGATAACAATATTTAATATCATGCCAGAAATAGTAGCATTTAAAGATAATATCTGTCCAGAAATTGAAATGGAAGGTGTTCAAATTGAAGAGGAATAAGCATCTGATAGCTTTGGCATTGTCGATCGGATTTTTGCTGGCAGTCAGCGTCATCAATGCCAGCTCAGAGGGGACCGAATTTCCTTTGACAATAACCGATTCTGCGGGAAGGGTGGTGACTCTTCCTGAGCCTGTGCAGGGGATCATAGTTCTGAATACCGATGCAGCGGAAGCCGTATCTGCTCTGGGAGCCTCGGATCTGATTGTTGGATTGGCGGAGGGAATCAAAGAGGATTATGCATTTCAGGGACTGAAGGAAAGGCCATCGATTGGAACCTGGAGTGATATAGACTTTGAGAAGATCGGAGAGATTGGCAGCAAGGGGAATGGCACAGGCATCATCGTCTTAGGATTTGTCTATCCTGGAAAGCCGAATGGAGTTGAGGCAGTTTCCAAGAACCTGGAGCCATTTAGCGGAATTGTCGCCCTGGGGCTGGACTTCTACAAAGAGGAGAACCTCAGCCGGGAGTTGAGGCTTTTAGGATCGATACTTGGGCGGGAGGATCGAGCAGAAGAGCTAATTGACTGGCATAATCGGCATGTGGCAGAGGTTGAGCAGGGGGCAAAGAACCTGGACCGTCCAAGGGTCTTTATCGAGGGGAGCTCAAGGGGGCTTGGCGATATCACCACATTTGGAGGGAGTTCGGCCTCAGGAATGCTCCTGGAAAAGGCGGGAGGAACCAATGTGATGGAGGAGGATGAGGCCTATCCCAAGGTGGAATGGGAGTGGGTTGTCTCTCAGGATCCCGAGGTCATTATCAAGACTGACTATCTCAAATCGTCCGATGGCCTGCCTGGATGGAGCCTGACATCCTCTGGCGATGTCAAAGCTCTGGAGGAGATGAGAAACGATATATTAAGCCGTCCCGGAGCCCAGAACATCTCAGCGGTGAAGAACGATCGTGTCTATATCGTATCCGCCCAAACCCTATTCGGCCTGGATAATGTTGCCGGCCTGCAGCGCCTGGCAGAGATCCTCCATCCCGGGATCGCTCTCGAGCCAGAAGAGTCCTATGGGGAGTATCTTGATTTCATGAGACTGGAGGAGCAGAAGAACAGGACATTCGTCTATCCGGCTATTGATTAAGAATTGAGGTCGGATAGAAATGAGAAGATCATCTGAAGTTGGGATGCTCCTGATTGCGTTATGTGCCATATCATGTGCAATATCCTCCTCTTCGCTGGCTTTCAGCTATACCCTGAATATATTTGGCAACGCCAATATGGATGATGCCATCAATGAGTCGGATATCGCTTATCTGGAGGATGTGATGGCAGGCAGGAGCCCAGCAACGGAGCTGTCTGATGCCAATCTCGATGATGTTGTGGATGGGAAGGATATAGAGCAGGTAGAGAGGCTGATTGATGGGACTGAAGAGCAGCTCGCCCTCAAGGCCTACACCATATACGAAGAATTGATGAATGTCACCATTCCCATGCCCGTGGAGAGGATTGTGGTTCTCAACC